>JBKPRV010000506.1:0-10299 GCA_046734715.1 Actinomycetota bacterium
GATCAGATCCATGGCCGAGCGCAGGTGATCGACCGCCCCCGGCCGGGCGAGGCGGTACTCCACCGCCCCTAGCTCCACGAGCACGTCGGCCCGGGCATCCGGCGGTGGGGGTTCCGCCAGCGCCCGCGTCAGCGACGCGGCCGCGGCCGCCGGAGCGCCGCGGACGAGCGCGTCGGCGGCCACGCGGCGCAGGAGCTCGACGCGCCCGGGGTCGCCGATGGGATCCGCCTCCGCGATCTGGGCCGCGATCCGTTCCTCCGAGGCGCCACTCGCCATCAGCATGGTGGCGGCCTGGGCATGCGCCCGGGCGCGCTCGTGAGGTCCGATGTCCGCATAAACGGCCTCGCGGACGATCGGGTGCGCGAACTCCAGACCGTCACGCGTCCCGAGGATCGCGAGCGCGACGAGCCGATCGGTAGCAGGGGCGGCCTCGTCGTCCCCTACCCCGGCCAGGGCGGCCACTTCGGACAGGCTGGACCCGTCGCCGAGCACCGCGACGGCCCGCACGAGCGCACCCGCGGCCGCGGGGGCGCTCGACAGGCGCACCAACACTCCCTGGGCGACCGCGGCCGGCCCGAGGCGCCGCACGCGGGCCGCGCCATGCACATCGGTGGAGATCCCCTGCTCCTCTACTTCGCGCAGCAGCGTCTCGAGGAAGAAGGGGTTGCCGCCCGTCGCATCTCGGCACGCGGCCGCGAACTCGGGCTCGATCCCGAGCTCTCCCAGCCGGCCTTCGCACAACGTCACCGTCGCGTCGAGGCTCAACGGCTGCGGACGCAGCACGGTCGTCTCCGGACTGGCCGCCAGCCGAGCGAGGTCGGTGACTGCCTCACGGCTGCGGGTGGAGGCGAGGACCACGATGGCGAGGCCGTCCAGCCTGGGGGACAGGTGGTTCAGGAGCCGCAGGGACTCGGGATCGGCCCAGTGAAGGTCGTCGACCGACAACGCGACCGGGCGCTCCTCGGCCAGGTTGGCCAGCAGCCAGTACACCCCGTGCAGCATGGCGAAGGAGCAGTCAGCCGACGACAACGGTTGGGGAGCGGCCGTCGGGTCGAACAACGGCTCAGACAGCGCCGCGGCCCCCTCGAACAGCCGGTCGCGCTCGGGCCCCACGGCCTTGGCCACCACCGGCTCGAGCAGTTGCCGCACACACCCGTAGGCGAAGTCACGCTCGAGCTCGGTCGCGCGCGCCCGGAGGAGGGTGAACCCCGCGGCCCGCGCGGCCTGGGCGGCCACCATGAGCAAGCTGGTCTTGCCCAGCCCGGCAGCCGCCTCCACCAGCACGATCCGGCCGCGGCCCTGCTGCGCCGCTGCCACCGCGTCCATGAGCCCGGCGAGCTCGCGTTCGCGCTCCAGAAGGATCGCCTCGGTCTCGATCACCACAGTGTGCACCCGAACGTCGAGAGGCGCGGCCCGACCTCCCGCACGCGCCCACCCGACCGGATTTGGGGGCCTCGATCAGGGAGCTCCCTGATGCCGGATCCAGACGCCGACTCATACCGTGCAGACCACCCGCCATCCCGGCGTCGTGGTCGCTCCACTCCCGACGGCTTGGACGACCACGGCGTCGGGAGGCCGGAAGCAGAGCTTGGATCCCTAGGGGCCAGAGGAGCCGAAGCCGATGACCATCGCAGACCGCGCAGTGCTGGTGACCGGGGCCAACCGGGGGATCGGGCGGGCGCTGGTCGACGAGGCGTTGAGGCGGGACGCGAGCCGCGTGTACGCCGGGACCCGCCGGCCGCTGGCCCACTCCGATGGGCGCGTCACCCCCCTGACCTTGGACGTGACCAACCCTGCCCAGATTCGGGCCGCGGTCGAGGAAGTCGAGTCCCTGGACATCCTCGTCAACAACGCGGGCGTGGCCATGTACGACGACCTGACCGATCGTGCCGCGCTGGACCAGCACCTCGCCGTCAACCTCTTCGGTACGCACGGCATGACCCAGGCGTTCCTGCCGTTCCTGACTCGTTCCCACGGAGCCATCGTCAACGTCCTGTCCAATTCCGCACTGGCCGCGTTGCCGGTCGTTCCCGCCTACTCGATCTCGAAGGCGGCCGCATTCTCTCTGTCGCAATCGCTGCGGGCGCTGTTGGCCGGACAGGGCGTGAGGGTTCACGTCGTCCTGGCCGGTCCGGTCGACACCGACATGTCCCGGGGCCTCGACGTACCGAAGGCGTCCCCGGAGTCCGTCGCCCGAGCCATCTTCGACGGAGTGGAAAACGGCGACGAGGAGATCTTCCCCGACCCCATGTCCGAGGCGATGGCCGACAGCTGGCGGAGCGGCGCGGCCAAGGCGCTCGAGCGTCAGTACGCCGCGCTCGTGGCCGAGGCCCCCGCCCAGGCGTAGGCACCAGAAGGGTCGTCCCCCATGGCTGCTCCGCTCAGTCCTCCCGCCCAAACCAGGGCGCATCCCGGCCGCGGCATCGCGCTGGCCGTGTTGTGCATGGCCGCGTTCACGATCAACCTTGACACGACCATCGTGAACATCGCTCTGCCGTCGTTGGTGCGTCAGCTCGACGCGTCGACGCGGGAGCTGCAATGGATCGTCGATGCCTACACGCTGACCTTTGCTTCGCTGGTGCTGGCGGCGGGCAGCCTCAGTGACCGCTATGGCCGCAAGGGCGCTCTGCTCACCGGGCTCGCGGTGTTCGGCTGCGCCAGCGCGGTCGGTGGGCTCGTCGACAGCCCGGGCGCGCTCATCGCCGTGCGGGCCGTGATGGGGGTGGGCGCCGCGGTGATCTTCCCTGCCACCCTGTCGATCATCTCCAACCTGTACACCGAGCGGAGCGAGAGAGCCCGGGCCATCGGGGTGTGGGGGGCCATGACCGGGCTGGGGGTCGCCCTGGGGCCCATCAGCGGCGGCTGGCTGCTCGAGCACTTCTGGTGGGGCAGCGTCTTTGTCGCCATGGTCCCGGTGGCCGCCGTGACCTTCGTCGGCGCCGTCTTCTTCGTACCGACCTCCCGGGACCCGGCCACCCCGCCGGTCGACCTCGTCGGCCTGGTTCTCTCCACCCTCGCCATCGGCACCCTGGTGTTCACCATCATCGAGGCCCCCGACCGGGGCTGGACGGGCACCGCCACCATCGCCGGCTTCACGTTCGCCGCCGGCGCCGCCGCCGTGTTCGTCGCCTGGGAGCGACGGCGTGTCCATCCCATGATGGACGTCAGGCTGTTCCGCAACCTGCGGTTCTCCGCCGCCAGCGGTTCGATCATGGTCATCTTCTTCGCGCTCGCGGGGTTCGTGTTCCTCATCACCCAGTACTTCCAGTTCCTCAAGGGCTACTCCCCCCTGAGCACCGGCGTGCGGATCCTGCCCGTCGCCATCTGCATCGCCATCGGATCGCTCGTCGGTGTGCGGCTGTCGGTCACCGTCGGCAACAAGGCCGTCGTCGCCACCGGTCTCCTCCTGGTCGGCGTCTCGTTCGCCTGGGTGTCCACCGCCAGCACCGCCACCCCTTACGGCGAGATCGCCGCCCAGATGGTCCTGGCCGGCCTGGGCATGGGGTTCACCACCGCCCCGGCCACCGAGGCGATCATGGGCGTCGTGCCCAAGGAGAAGGCCGGCATCGGGTCCGCGGTCAACGACGCCACCCGCGAGCTCGGTGCCACGCTGGGGGTCGCCATCATCGGCAGCGTCTACGCCTCTCTGTTTGCCTCGGGCATCCAAGACTCGGCCGGCTCGCTGCCCGCACCCGCCGTCGACGCGGCCACCGACTCCATCGGCGCCGCCCTCGCCGTCTCCGACCAGTTGGGTGCGGCCGGCCAGGAGCTGCGACAGATCGCCGAGGCCGCGTTCTTCGACGGGTTCCAGGTCGGTTGCTGGGTCGCCGCCGGGGTCCTCTTCGCCGGCGCCGCCTTCGCCGCCCGCTTCCTGCCCTCCCGCCCCACCGTGGTCGAGCCTTCGGCCGCCCTCGAAACCGCAGGCACTGCCGTCGCCGCCGGCCTCCCCGGCTGCTGCTGGGACCGCGAGCCCGCCGCCGAGCCGGCCACCGTGGGTTGACACTTCCCTAGGGCGCGCCGGCAGCCACGCTCGGCGTGCTGGCCGGGAACTCGACGACGAAGCGGGCGCCACCGAGGGGGCTGTCGTCGGCGCGGACACGGCCGCGGTGCCGGGTGACGATCGAGCGGACGACGGCCAGCCCGAGGCCGCTGCCCCCTTGGTGCCGGGCGCGGCTGTCATCGAGGCGGGTGAACCGTTCGAAGACCCGTTCCCGGTCCGGCGGCGGGATGCCGGGCCCGTCGTCGTCGACGACGACGCGCGCGGTGTCGTGGTCGGTCGAGAGGGTGACCTTCACCAGGGAAGTGGCGAAATGGGTGGCGTTGTCGACCAGGTTGCTGACGGCGCGGGCGAGCTCGCCGGCATCGCCGTCGACCGCGACCACGCGGGCGTCGTCCGGCCAGAACACGACGTCCACCGGCACGGGTCGGGGCCGCTGGGCCTCCGCGATTGCGAGCGCCCCGAGGTCCACCGGCACCGGGCGGTGGCCGTCCGGCCCGTTCTCGTCGTGGGCGGCGAGCAGCAGCAAGTCGTCGAGGAGCGCCTCCAGGCGCGCCTCCTCGGCGAGCGCGGCGTCGGCCACGGCCGGCCAGTCGGCCCGGTCGGGCCGGCGGCGGGCGACCTCGAGGCCGGTGCGGATGGCGGCGACCGGGCTGCGCAGCTCGTGGGAGGCGTCGGAGACGAACTGTCGCTGCTGGGTCGCGCCGGCGTCGAGGCGCCCGAGCATGGCGTTCATGGTGCGAGCGAGGCGGTCGACCTCGTCATTGGTGTCGGGCTCGGGGACCCGGCGGTGCATCGTGGAGGCGGAGATCTCGTCGACCTCGGCGCGGATGGCGTCCACCGGCCGCAACGCCCGCCCGACCAGCACCCAGGCGACCGCCGCGACGAGCGCGATCACCGCCGGCAAGCCGATCGCGAGCTTCCCGCGGAGGGCGTCGACGCTGCGGGCCACCTGATCGACGGGAGCCGCCGCGGTGACGGTGAGCGGGCCCGAGGGCGTGTCGACCGTGCGGCTGATCCGCTCCATGGGCCCGGCCACCACGCCGTCGGCGCCGACGATCGCGCCCGACAGCTCGGCGCCATCGAGGAGGTCGGATGGCGGTGGCTCGCCACCGACCGACGCGTCGGGCGGCGATTCCACGTCGGTTCCGGCGCCGGACTGGTCGCCCGAGAGCCGGACGGAGATGGATGGGCTGCCGTGCCCCAAGGTGGCAACCGAGGCCACCACGCGCCCGCGCTCGTCGGTCACCTGCAGCAGCCCGAACCCGGCGGACGATGTGGCCTCCACGGCCTCCCGCGGATTGGCGCCGTCCTCGAGCCGGGCGGCGACTTGATCGACGCTGTCAGTGGTGTCGTGCCGGAGCTGGCTGAGCTGGGTGTCCTCCACCGACCGGACCAGCAGCCAGCCCGCCGTGCCGATCGCGACCGCGGTCACCAGCGCCGCGGCGAGGGTGATGCGCACCCGCACCGAACGCAGCGGGTGGGTCAGCCGGCGCCAGCGGCGCCGGAGGCGGGGGGCCGGGGCGGCGGCGCTAGCCATTCGCGACCAGCCGGTAGCCGCTGATGGCTCGCACGGTCTGGAGCGATCGCGTCCCGAACGGCGCGTCGATCTTGCGGCGTAGGTAGCGGACGTACACCTCGACCACGTTGTCGTCCCCGTCGAAGTCCTCGCCCCACACCTCGCGCAGCAGCTGGGTCTTCGTGACGGCGGTGCCGGCGTGACGCAGCAGGGCCTCGAGCAGGGTGTACTCGCGGCGGGTGAGCTCGATCGGGACCTCGCCGCGCCGGCACGTCCGGTGGACCGGGTTGACGGCCAGGTCACCGGCCATGAGCTCACGGGGCCGGGGCGTCGCCCCCCGGCGAACGAGGGCGCGGAGGCGGGCCACGAGCACCATGAACGAGAACGGCTTGGACAGGAAGTCGTCGGCCCCCGTGTCGAGCGCCTCGGCCTCGTCGTAGGTGCCGCGCTTGGCGGTGAGCATGAGGATCGGCGTCCAGACGCCCTCCTCCCGCAGGGTCTGGCACACCTTGTAGCCGTTCATGCCCGGCAGGAGGATGTCGAGCACGATCGCGCCATACGTTCGTTCCCGGGCCCGCCAGAGCCCGTCGATCCCGTCGTGGCACACCTCGATGTCGAACCCTTCGGCGGTGAGGCCCTCGGCGATGGCCTGGGCCAGGTGGATCTCGTCCTCCACTACCAGAACGCGCACGGTAGTGATTCTGACCCTCCGGGCCGGGAAGGGCACCCCTTGGTGCTGAGAGGAGCTCTCAGCGGGACGGGCGTCTCAGCGGCGTCTCAGCGCGTGTCGTCATCGTGACCCGCATGAGGACGAAACCAGCGATGACCACCCTGGCGGCGCTGGCCCTCGCCGGGCTGCTGCTCGCCGCGTGCGGCAGCGACGGTGACGGCGCCGACGCCGGCAGCGACGACGTGGCAAGCGCGTCGGACGACGACACCAACCAGCAGGATATGAGCGACGATCAGGCCGACTCCGAGCAGGAGCTCCTCGACTGGGTCGAGTGCATGCGCGACGAGGGCGTCGACATCCCCGATCCGACGCGCGACGCCGACGGCAACCTCGTGATCAACGGCGACGGCTTCAGCATCGGGGGCGGCGACGGGCCCAGCACCAACGACGCCGGCGACTCCGGCGACGGCGCCGACGAGCCTTCGATCACCCCGGACCAGATGGAGGCCGGCGAAGAGGTCTGCGGTCAGCCGCCCGGCCTCGGCCCCGGCGACATCAGCGAAGAGGACCTGCAGGCCATGCAGGAGGACGCCCTGCGCTTCGCCCAGTGCATGCGGGACGAGGGCATCGAGGACTTCCCCGATCCCGACTTCTCCGACATGGGACCGGGCGGCGAGCCCCAGACTCGCTCCGACGACGACGGCGGCCCGAGTGGCGATGGGGACGGCCAGGACGAGAGGATCGTCCTGGGACCGTTCGGCGAGATCGACCTCGACGACCCGGAGACCGCGGCCGCCTTCGAGGCCTGCCAGGACCTGTTGGGCGGCCCTCCCGGCGAGGACGGCGGCCCGGAGCAGTCGACTGAGGGCGCCACGACATGAGCGTCGATCACGTCCCGGCGACGTCAGCCCCCGGCCGCGGCGCGCCGGGTGCCAACGGAGGGAACGGTGCGGACGAGCCACGCGCCCACTCCCGCTCCCGCCGGACGCGCCGCCGTCAGGCCCTGGCCGGTGCAGCCGTCCTGGCTGGGCTGATCACCGCCGCCGCCGCTGTCGCCCGCAGCGACGGCGGCGGTGAGGACGGCGGCGACGGCGCCACCGGGGCGACCAGCACCGTGCCGGTCGAGGTACGCGACCTGGTGCTCACCGACGAGTACGAGGCCGAGCTGGGCTTCGGTGAGGCCGACCCGGTCACCGCCGGGCGGTCCGGGGTGGTCACGGGGGTCGCCCCGGTGGGCACGGTCGTAGGCCAGGGCGAGGTCCTGTTCAGCCTCGACCTCCAGCCGACCGTGTTGCTGCACGGCGAGATCCCCGCCTTCCGCGACCTGAGCGTCGACGCCGACCCCGGCGCCGACATCACCCAGCTCGAGCAGGCGCTGGTCGACCTCGGCTTCGGCGCCGGTGTCACCGTGGACGACGAGTTCAGCGACGCCACCGCGGACGCGGTCGCCGACTGGGAGGAGGCGCTGGGCCGCTCCGACCCCGACGGTGTCGTGACCCTGGGCGATGTGGTGTTCGTCCCCGCCGACCTGCGGGTCGCAGAGGTGGCCGCGGAGCGGGGTACGCAGGTGCAGTCCGGCGCCGAGGTGGTGCAGGTGACGGCCACGACCAAGGTCGTGACCCTGCAGCTCACCGTCGACCAGGTCGCCAACGTGGAGGCCGGCACGCCGGTCACGATCGAGCTGCCCGACGGCACCGAGGCCACCGGCAAGATCGCCGACGTCGCGACCGAGCCGACCACCGACGACGGCGGCGGCGGTGGCGGAGGCGACGGCAACGAGGACACCTACGCCGTCACCGTCACCCTGGACGACCCGGCGGTCGCCGGTGGCTTCGACAGCGGCGCCGTCGACGTCACGGTCGAGCGGGGCCGCACGGAGGACGCGATCGCCGTGCCCGTGATCGCCCTGCTCGCGCTGCGGGAGGGGGGCTACGGCGTCCAGGTCGCTGACGACTCGGAGCCCGGGGGCTACCGGCTGGTGCCCGTCGAGGTCGGCACGATCGCCGACGACTGGGCCCAGGTCACCGGGGACGGCATCGAAGCCGGCGTCGACGTGGTGGTGCCCGCATGACCGGGCACAGCGCGCTTCCGTGCGGCGTCATGCCATGCGACGGCGCGGCGACCCACGACCTGGACGTGACCATGACCTCCCCCGCCCCGGATGACGTTGTCATCGACCTCCGCGACGTCGTCAAGGAGTACCCGGGTGACCCCCCGACCCGGGTGCTCCACGGGGTGGACCTGATCGTGCGGCAGCGTGAGCTGCTGGCCATCGTCGGGCCCAGCGGGTCGGGCAAGTCGACCCTGCTGCACATCATCGGGACGCTCGACCGGCCCACCTCGGGAGAGGTCCGCATCGCCGGGTATGACGTGGCCCGGCTGGCCGACCGGCAGCTGTCAGCGCTGCGTGCCCGCGAGATCGGCTTCGTGTTCCAGCAGTTCTTCCTGCTGCCGGGCATGAGCGCCGCCGACAACGTGGCCGACGGCCTGCTCTACACCGGGCGCCGGCTGCGCGACCGTCGCGCCCGTGCCGGCGAGGCGCTGGAGCGGGTCGGTCTCGGCCACCGGCTCGACTACAACACCGAGAAGCTTTCGGGCGGCGAACGCCAGCGGGTCGCCATCGCCCGTGCTCTGGTGGGCGAGCCCTCGGTCGTGCTCGCCGACGAGCCCACCGGCAACCTCGACAGCCGCTCGGGCGACGCCATCGTCGCGCTGCTCCACGAGCTCAACCGCGACGGCTCGACCATCGTCGTTATCACCCACGACCACGACATCGCGGCCAGCCTGCCCCGCCAGGTCGCGATGCGGGACGGTGTGATCGAGTCCGACGTCAGCCACGATCCCCGCCAGCCCCGCGAGACGACGGGGGGCATGACCAGATGAGCGCCACAGCCCCACCCTCCGGCGCACTGAGCGGCAATGGCGCCACCGCCCCGGGCGGTCGAACCCGGCTCGTGCCCAGCGGAATGCATCCCCGCGACCTGTTCCGGGTGGCGTCGGTCGGCCTGCGCAGCCGGCGCCTCCGGGCGTCGCTGTCGGCGCTCGGGATCGCCATAGGGATCGCCGCCATGATGGCGGTGCTCGGCATCTCCGAGTCGTCCAAGTCCAACCTGTTGGCCGCGCTCGACAGGCTGGGGACCAACCTCCTCGTCGTCGAGCCCGGCCAGGGCTTCATCGGCAACGAGGACGCGGTGTTGCCGACGACAGCGGAGACGATGCTGCGGCGGATCGGACCGGTCGAAGAGGTGTCCTCGGTGACCTCGGTCGACGCCACGGTCCTCCGAACCGACCTCGCGCCCAGCGAGCGGACCGGCGGCATCACCGTGAAGGCCGCCGACACCCGATTGCTCGACACGCTCGTCGGCCAGTTGGCCGACGGCGAGTGGCTCGACGAGACCCGTTCCGGCCTGCCCGTGGTCGTGCTGGGGTCGGTGGCCGCCGAACGCCTGGCCATCAGCGACGTCGGTGACGGCGTCCAAGTGTGGCTCGGCGACCAGTGGTTCACGGTGATCGGCATCATGGAGCCCTTCGAGCTGGCCCCCGACCTCGACACGTCCGCCATCATCGGCCGCGAGATCGCCACCGCCGAGCTCGGTGCCGCCGAGACGCCGGGCACCGTCTACCTCCGCACCGACCCCGACAAGGTCGACGACGTCCAGGCGGTCATCGCCCCGACCGCCAACCCCGACAACCCCGACCAGGTCAAGGTGTCGCGCCCCTCGGACGCCATCGAGGCCCGGGCCGCGGCCAGCAACGCGTTCACCGCCCTGTTCCTCGGGCTCGGCGCGGTGGCCCTGCTGGTCGGCGGGGTCGGCATCGCCAACGTGATGGTGATCTCGGTGCTGGAGCGCCGCTCCGAGATCGGCCTGCGCCGGGCTCTCGGTGCCACCCGCCGGCACGTGAGCGCGCAGTTCCTCTCCGAGGCCCTGCTGCTCTCGGCGGCCGGAGGTGTCGCCGGGGTGGTGCTGGGCGCAGCCGTCACCGCCGTTTACGACGTGGCGCGCGGCTGGGAGATCGTCCTCCCGACCGCCGGCCTCGCCGGCGGCATCGCCGCCGCGCTCGCGATCGGCGCCGTCGCCGGCCTTTACCCCGCCACCCGGGCCGCCCGCCTTG
>JBKPRV010000507.1:0-5631 GCA_046734715.1 Actinomycetota bacterium
ACCCGCAGGCGGGTCGGCGCCCTCCTCGAAGGTCAGGGGCGTGCCCTGCATCGGCCCCGAGCCGGCGCCGGGTTGAGCCTGGGTCCGGGGCGGCGGATCGGGCCAGCCGCCGCCGCTGCCACCACCGGATCCGCCCTGGGCGCGAGGCCCTCCGGGAGGCGGTCCGGCCGCAGAGCGAGGCGGAGTGGCCGGCTGGGCGCGGGTCGGCTCGGGCGTGGGCTCCTGCCAGCGCGGGTCGGGATCGAACCCGCCCCAGCCGTCGTCGTCCTGGCGGGGATCGCGACGGTTCATGTTCGGTACCTCCTCCGCGGCCGACCCTGCCCAGTGCGACAGCTCGGGGGCCTCGGCCCTCCGCTGCACCGGGACGACCGGGGGACGCTCGATCGAGTTGGGGTCGTCATAGGACCCGAGGGGAAAGCGGAGTGCCGGGCGCGGCCCTTCGCGTGACGGTTGCTCAGGACGGTCGCCGAAGCGGGGTTGGTCGTCGCCCAGCCGGTGCCGGATGTCGTCGCGTTCGAGAGCCTCGGCGGCCTCGTCGGCACCCAGTAACCGCACACCCTCGGTGGGATCGCGGTGGCGCTTCTGGCGGCGGTCTTCCCAATCGCTCACGTCGTCATCCTCTCATCGAGCCCACCGTGGGTCCCTGGTTCCGCGCCGTCTTTCGTAGGGTCAGCACACTCTCGCACCCCACATCGTGCAACAGCAGATCGCGAGGGTGGTGGCAAAGGCCGCGACCAGGCTGCCCGCGACCTGCGGGGCTCAGCCCTCGAGCAGCTCCTGCTCCTTGTGCTCGAGCGCCTGGTCCACCGCGGCTTCCTGCTGGTGCGTGAGTTTGTCGAGCTCCTTCTCCGCCCAGTTGAGATCGTCGGCAGAGATGTCGCCGTCCTTCTCGAGGGCCTCGAGATCATGGCGGGCGGACCGCCGTGCGTGGCGGATGGCGACACGACCGTCCTCGGCCATGCCCTTCACCACCCGTACCAGGTCTTTGCGGCGCTCCTCGGTGAGCGGCGGGAAGTTGAGCCGGATGACCTGGCCGTCGTTGCTGGGCGACAACCCGAGGTTGGATTGCTGGATCGCCTTCTCGATGGCGCCCATCGCCGCCTTGTCGTAGGGGTTGATCACCAGCATGCGCGCTTCGGGGACGGTGAACCCGGCGATCTGCTGCAGGGGTACCTCGGTCCCGTAGTAGTCGACCGGGAGCTTCTCGACGAGGGCGGGAGCGGCACGGCCGGTGCGCACGCCCGTGAACTCGGACCGGGCGTGGGCGACCGCCTTGGCCATCCTCTCGCGGGCGTCCTCGAGGACCAACCCGATCATGTCGTCGTCGGACATGGGTGCTCCTAGGTCGAAGGCAACGGACCGGCGCCGGCAGACACGCTTGCCCGCACGCCGTCCGCTAGTGGATCAGCGTACCGATCGCCTGCCCGTCGACGATGGACCTGATGTTCCCCTTCCCCAGCAGGTCGAACACGACGATGGGCAGCTTGTTGTCCATGCAGAGTGTGATGGCCGTCGAATCCATGGCCTTGAGCCCGCGGTTGATCACTTCGAGGTAACTGACCTCGTCGAGCCGGGTGGCCTCGGGATTGGTGCGAGGGTCGTCGGTGTAGAGCCCGTCGACGCCCGAATGCGTGCCGCGCAGCATGCCGTCGGCCTCGATCTCGACGGCCCGCAGTGCGGCGGCCGTGTCGGTCGTGAAGAACGGGTTGCCGGTGCCGCCGGCGAAGATGACGACCCTCCCCTTCTCCAGGTGGCGGATGGCGCGGCGGCGGATGTAAGGCTCGGCCACCTGGGCCATGTGGATGGCCGTCTGGACGCGCGTGGGCTGGCCCAGCCGCTCCAGGGTGTCCTGAAGGGCCAGGGCGTTGATCACCGTGGCCAGCATGCCCATGTAGTCGGCTTGGGCCCGGTCCATGCCGGCGCCCGCACCGGTCATGCCCCGCCAGATGTTGCCGCCGCCGACCACGACCGCGACGTCGACGCCCGCTTCGCGGACGTCGACGATCTCGTTGGCCACGTACTCGGCGAAGTGCCCGTCGATGCCGTAGCCGACATCGCCCGCGAAGGCCTCGCCGGACAGCTTGAGCAGGATGCGCCTGAACCCGGTGGGGGTCGGCGCTGTGCTCACCGGGTCTTCCCCTCAGCCGCCGATGAAGAGCTGGGCGAACCGGACGATCTCGGCCCCGCCGCCTGCGGCGATCTGGGCCACGGTCTGCTTCTCGTCGCGGACGAAGGGTTGCTCGAGGAGCACACGCTCCTTGTACCAGGCATTGAGCCGCCCCTCGACGATCTTCGGCCAGGCCGCCTCGGGCTTGCCCTCGGCCTTGGTGATGCTGAGGAGGGTCTCGCGCTCCTCCTCGACGATGTCGGCCGGGGCCTCGTCGCGGGTGAGGTACTGAGGCTTGGCGAACGCGATGTGGACCGCGAGGTCGTGCGCCAGCTCGGTCGAACCGCCCTGCAGGATGACCACGACGCCGTTCACGCCGCGACCGTCCTGGCGGTGGAGGTAGGTGTCGACGGTCTGGCCGGGCTCCACCTGGAGCTGGATGGCCCGCCCGACCTCGATGTTCTCCTTGAGGCTGACCTTGAGGTCGTCGATGGCGTCCTTGTGGTCGCCGACGGCGGACTCGCCCCGGGCGGCCACCGAGTCGGCCAGATCCTGGGTGAGGTTGATGAAGTTGTCCGACTTGGCCACGAAGTCGGTCTCGCACTTGAGCTCGACGAGCCCGACACTGCCGTCCTCGATGGCCAGCGCGATGGCGCCCTGCGCGTTCTCGCGACCGGCCCGATCGTCCATCTTCGAAAGACCCCGCTCACGCAGCAACTTGCGCGCAGCCTCCGTGTCGCCGTCGGCGTCGGTGAGTGCTCGCTTGGCGTCCATCATGCCTGCGCCGGTCGCCTGGCGCAGGGCTTGTACGTCCTTGGCGGTGAAGTCGGCCATCGGGGCTCAGGACTCCTGGGTCTCGTTGGTGGGGGTGTCGGTCTCGGCCGGGGCCTCGGGGGCGGTGGCGGCTTCGGCCTCGGTAGCGGTGTCGGCTTCAGCCTCCGGAGCCGGGATCTCGGCCTCGGCCGCCGGGACGTCGGGGGCGGTGTCGCTGGAGGCGGCGGGGGGCGGCGGGACCGGCCGGCGTCCGCCGGAAGCCACGCGGGCCTCCCGCTGCTGGGACTCGATGAGGGCCTGGCGGCGGGCCTCGGCCTGCTCGGCGGCCACCCGCTGCTCGTCGTCGACCGACCGGACCGCGGTCGGAGCCTTGAGCGAGGCGATGTGCTTGCCCTCGATGACTGCATCGGCGATCACGCGGCACAGCAGCGTGCCCGAGCGGATGGCGTCGTCGTTGCCCGGGATCACGTAGTCGATCACGTCGGGATCGCAGTTGGTGTCGACGACCGCGACCACCGGGATGCCGAGCTTGTTCGCCTCGGTGACCGCGATGTGCTCCTTCTTGGTGTCGAGCACGAAAACCGCCTGAGGCAGGCGATCCATGCTGCGGATGCCGCCGAGGTAGCGCTCGAGCTTGTCCAGCTCACGGGTCTTGAACAGCGCTTCCTTCTTGGGCATGGCGGCGAACTCGCCGTTGTCGCGCTGGCGCTCGAGCTCGAGCATCTTGCCGACCCGCTTGCTCATCGTCTGGTAGTTGGTGAGCATGCCGCCGAGCCAGCGCTCGTTGATGTAGGGCATGCCGCACTTGTTGGCGTACTGCTCGATCGGGTCCTGCGCCTGCTTCTTGGTGCCGATGAACAGCACGCTGCCGCCCTTGGCGGTGACGTCGCGCACGAACGTGTACGCGGTTTCGATGCGCGCCAGGGTCTGCTGCAGGTCGATGATGTAGATGCCGTTGCGCTCACCGAAGATGAAGCGCTTCATCTTCGGGTTCCAGCGCCGGGTCTGGTGTCCGAAGTGGACGCCGGCCTCGAGAAGCTGCTTCATGGTGACGACAGCCACGTTGTGTTCCTTCCCATCGGTTGGCGTGGTCGGCCCGGCGCCCGAGGGCGACCGTGGGTTGGGCCGACTGCGATCTGGTGCATGAATGCGTTGTCTTGGCGCGGCCGGGCGTGCCCGACCGGCGGGTCAGCCTATCGGCGAGGCTGGTCGCATTGCATGTCCATAACCCGATGAGCAGGTGCGTGAGCAATTACCCCGGGGTTGATGCTCCTGTCGCCACATGGCCCTCGAGGGCCGAGATGGCTTGTCCCACGAGCACGTCGGCCAAGACGTCCGACCACGGCTCGCACCCCGGAGGCTGACCGGCCAGCGCCCGGGACATCTCGGCCGTGGCCGTGTCGGTACCGACCAGCGCGCTGTGAGCGTCCCGACCCGCCGCCGGGACGGTGATGTTGGTCGCCCCTGCCACCACTGTGCGAGGCGCGGCAACCACCAGATCGCCGCGCGCGGCGATCGACACCAGGTGGACGCCGGATGGCACCCCCTCGAGCCACACGCGACGCACGACATCGGAGCCCGCGGCGAGCTGGTGGACGACCACGGCATCGGGATCGAGACCGAGGTCCAGCGCGACGCTCGCCGCGTCCAGGGTGGGTTTGGTGAGGAGCCCGGTGTTGGCCGCCACGATGGCGGTCGCCAGGTCGGCCCCGCGGTGCGGAGTGCCCAACGTCGTGACGAGGCCGAGGCGATCGAGGTCGGCGCCCCGATCCTCCAGCTCGAGCAAGGCCAGTCGCGTCACCAGCCCACCGAGCGAGTGGGCGTAGATGTCGACGGTGGCGTCGGGCTCCGCCGCCATGACGTCCTCGACGAGGTCAGCCAGGCGGACGGCCACGTCCTGGACGTCACCCTGGGTATCGCCCGAGGTGTAGGCATGTGCCGGGATCCGGGCCAGCGCGCTGTTCGGCTCCCCCGATGGTGTGCGTCCGCCCACGTAGCTGAAGCGGATGACATCGTCTGGTGCATAGCCGAGGTCGGTGGTGCGCAGGTCGTCCACGGCAGCAGACTCGCTCGTCGAGCCCAGTCCACCCACGGTCACCGCGACGCGGCTGCTCGCGGCCGCAGGCTGCACCGGCACCGGCCCGTTCGAGCACCGCACCTGTGAGCCCAGCCGGGACCGCAGGTCGGCGACCAGGTCGAGACCTCGGCCCACCGAGTCGAACCGGCTGGCGGCAATGGTGGCCGCTCCCCGCTCCCGCAGCCAGCGGAGAACCGCGCTGACACGCGACAGGCCTCGCCCCGACCCGGCTCGTCGTTCGCGCACGACATCAGCCAGCACCTCGCGCTCGCCCGCGGGCCGATCGAATGCACCCGGCGGGTCGGTTGGCAACAACTCAACGACCACGGGACCGCCGGCGAACAAGAGCATCGGATCGAGGTAGGTGTCACCGGATCGCACCCCGAAGTGCAACCGGCCTCCGGTGGTGCCGAGTCGGTCGCCTTGGCGCATGCGCTGGCCGACCACGACCTCGATGGTGGCGAGGAACGAGTAGCTGGTCCGGAGCCCGTCGGCGTGCCTGAGCGTGACGTGCAGGGACCCGGCGACCGTCCCGGCGAAGTCGACGGTCCCGTCGCCACTGGCCCGCACGGCCGTTCCCGGGACCGTGGCGTACTCGAGGCCCCGGTTCCCCGCCGCGTACGGCGTCGGCGGAGGCCGGAACGGATCCGAGATCGGCGCCTCGACAGGCGGG
>JBKPRV010000508.1:0-6549 GCA_046734715.1 Actinomycetota bacterium
GCCGGGCGGCGGCGGACCGGCGCCGTAGGGGTCGGGTTCCGAGCCGTACGGACCATGACCGTGCTCGGCGGGCTCGTCGAGGTCGAGCCCGGGCCGGGTCAGCAGCCAGTAGCGCCAGGTCAGCAGCGCCACCAGCACGCCCACGCCGGCCAGCCCGGCGATGATCATCCAGATGCGGCGGCTCTCCTCGTCGGCGGCGTTGCTGCCCCCGGCCGCGCGCACCGTCGTGGTGGTGGTCGCCGGGGGGTCCTGCGTGCCGTTGCCCGGCACCAGCAGGTTGGTGACCGTGTTGAAGGTGATGGACCCGGGATCGGGGCTGACGGCCGCCGCGCTCTCCTCGTCGTCGTTGCCGGCCTGCGTGGTCGACGTGCGGCGGGTCGAAGGCGGCGGCTCCTGCCGCGGCGCCGGCGTCGTAGGCGGGGCCTCGGTCGTCTCCGGGGCCGTGCTGGCCGTGGTGGAGGTCTCGGTGGTGGACGTGGTCGGCTCGGTGGGACCCGGTGGGCCTGGCTGGGCGAAGGCGCGGGTCGGCCCGAACCACACGGCCAGGAAGGCGCCGGCGGTCACCACGCCCAGCGCGACGCGGAGCGGCGCGGTTCGTCCCTCGCCTCTTCGTGTGCCGTACAGCATCCAATCCACCTTGTGGGCCCCAGCCGGGAATCAGGGTACCTGCCGCGCCGCCGTCGACTGTAGGACCCCGCCCGGCTCAGCGTGAATCGCGCGTGAACACGGACCGCGGCCGATGAGGGTCAGCGCTGATGGGCCGGGCAGCTCACCGTGGTGCGCCCGCCGACCGTCCGGCGGACCAGCGGGGTGCCGTCGCGAGGGCACAACCCGTCGAGGGCGGCGGCCTGGCGCACGTCACCGGTGTGGCTGCCACCTCTCGCCTCCAGGTCGGCCAGCACCTCCCGGATCGAGGCGTGCAACCCGTCCCGCTCGGGCTCCGAGAGGCCGCCGGCGGGCCGGGCCGGGTCGAGGCCGGCCCGCCACAGGATCTCGTCCGCCAGCAGGTTGCCGACGCCCGCGATGCGGGCCTGGTCCATCAGGCGGGCCTTCAGCGGCGCGGTGCTGGTCCCGAGGGCGGCGTCCAGCTCCGCCCGGGTGAGCGACAGGGCATCGGCGCCGAGCCGGTCCTCGTCCGGGTCCAGCACGACGCCGCCGAGCCGCCGCGGGTCGCGCAGGCGCAGGTCGGACCCGTCGGTGAAGCGCAGGCCGAAGCGGTCCCACCCCGCCACGTCGCGTCCCGAGGAGTACTGCAGCCGCTCGATGGCCGCGGCCCCGTCCACCAGCAACCGGCCCGTCATGCCGAAGCGCAACCCCAGCCGGGTGCCGTCGTCCAAGTCGAGGACCAGCAACTTGCCCCGCCGCCGCGCGGCCGTGACCGTGCGCCCGGTCAGGGCGGCCATCAGCTCGGCGGGCTCCCCACCCTTGACGTACCAGGCGTCGGGAGCGTCGACCGAGGCGATGGTGCGGCCCACCACCGCCTCCGCCTGACGGCGGTACAGGTCGACCTCCAGCAGCTCGGGCACGGCCCGCACGCTAGGCGGCGGTCCCGGGACTGCCGCCCGCCGGCCCCGGGTACGCCTGGTCCGACGGACACCCAGAGGAGAGTGCAGATGTCGACGGCGGCACAGCGGATCCGCACCACCAGCCAATCGGTCGGCCACGGGGACTGGGTAGAGCGGGCCGGTCGGGTCGGCCTGGTCGCCAAGGGCGCCAGCTACGCCCTGATCGGCATCCTGGCCATCCAGATTCCCCTGGGCCAGGGCGGGCAGGCCGCCGACCGGCAAGGCGCCCTGCGCCAGCTGGCCACCGAGGACTGGGGACCGGCGGCGCTGATCGCCTTGGCGGTCGGTTTCGCCTGCTACGCCGTCTGGCGGCTGATCGAGGCCGTCGTCGACCGGCAGAACGAAGGCCACGACCCCAAGGGCCTGGCCAAGCGGGCCCGCTCGCTCGGCCTGGGCGTGCTGTACGCGGCGTCGGCCGCCGCCGCGGTGGCGCTGCTCCGCTCGGGCTCGTCGAGCGCGAGCGGTGCCGGTGACGAGAAGCAGGAGACTGCGCGGGTGCTGGACTGGCCCGCGGGCCGCTGGATCGTGCTGGCCGTGGCGTTGGGGTTCCTGGCCGACGGGGTCTACAACGTCTACCGCGGCGTCACCACCAAGTTCCGCGAGCGGCTCAAGACCGGGGAGATGAGCCGGGGCGTCGAGCGGGCCGCGGTCGGCTCCGGCGTCGTCGGTCATCTGGCCCGCGGCGTGGTGTTCGCCCTGGTGGGCGTGTTCCTCGCCAAGGCCGCGATCGAGTACGACCCCAACGAGGCAGTCGGGATCGACGGGGCCCTGCTCAAGCTGGTGCAGCACGACCAGGGTCCCCTGCTGCTCGGGCTCGTGGCCGCCGGCCTGATCGCCTACGCCCTGTACTGCCTGGTCGAGGCCCGCTACCGCAAGATCTGAGCACCGGGCCGCCTGCCGGGCGCGGCATGCTGAGGGCGTGAACCGCACCGACCGGCTGTATGCCCTGGTCGAGGAGCTGCGGGCGGTGGCGCCCCGGCCCCGCACGGCCCGCCAGCTGGCCGACCGCTTCGAGGTCAGCGTGCGCACCATCGAGCGGGACCTGAGCGCGCTCATGCAGGCGGGCGTCCCGCTCTACTCCACGCCGGGACCGGGCGGCGGCCACGCCATCGACCCCGCCCACACGCTCCCGCCGGTCAACTTCACCTCGGACGAGGCGGCGGCCCTGGCCATCGCCCTGGCCCGGCCCGGCCGCACCCCCCTGGCGGAGGCCCTGCGCTCGGCGATGCAGAAGGTGCTGGCGGCCATGCCCGCGACCGAGGCCGAGGCGGCCCAGCGGCTGGCGAGCCGGGTCCACCTGATGGCCCACGAGAGCGACGACAGCCCCCGGGCGGCCCGCACCATCGAGGAGGCCGTGGTGACCTCCCGGGTGGTCGACATCGAGTACAAGGACAGCGACGGGACGGTGACCCACCGGGCGGTCGAGCCCATCGCCCTGGTGGGCGCGAGCGACGCCTGGTACCTCTTCGCCTACTGCCGGCTGCGGGACGACGTGCGCTTCTTCCGGGTCGACCGCGTGGCGACCGCCCAGCTCACGGACCAGCGCGCCCCCGATCGCGAGTACACGATCCCCGAGATCCCCACCACCCGGGTGCGCCGGCTGTCCCTGCTGGAGTGACAAATGACACTGCTGCAATTCCCGACAGGCGGTTGTCGCCGCCGGGGCGCACGGTCGCGGCATGACTGACACCAACGCATCCCGCCCCGGCAACCCCGTCACCTGGTTCGAGATCGGCACCGACGATCCCGAGGCCGCCATGACCTTCTACCGCCAGGTCTTCGGCTGGACCTTCGAGACGCACGACAGCTACTCGATGATCACGACCGGCCCCGACCACCCGCTGCACGGCGGCATCAACGACACCAGGGCCGCGGGCTCGGGAACACCCACCACCTACGCAGTCCCCTATATCCAGGTCGAGGTCGTGGCCGACGCGTGTGCCGCGGTCGAAGCCGCGGGCGGCAAGGTCATCGTCGGCCCCGCGTCCACGCCCGAGGGCCTGGACTTTGCCCACGTGGCCGACCCCGCCGGGAACCACATCGGCCTCTGGCGGCCGCCGGCCGGCTGACGCCCGACCAGTCGGGAGGGGGCGGCCGTCAGGACGGCGGCTGCCCGCCTCCCGCCGCGGCCAGGGCCTGGTCGAAGTCGGCGATCAGGTCGGCGACGTCCTCCAGGCCCACCGAGACGCGCACCAGGCCGTCGGAGATGCCCAGCCCCGCCCGCTCGTCCGGCGTGAGGTGGGACACGATCGTGGCCGGGTGCGTCACCAGCGTCTCGGGGCCACCGAGGGACAGGGCGATGCGGGCGAGCCGGGTGGCCTCGCAGAAGCGCCGCGCTGCCTCGAACCCCCCGGCCAGCTCGACCGCCAGCAGCGTGCCGCCCGCGCTCATCTGCCGCTTGGCCAGGTCGCGCTGCGGGTGTGAGTCGAGGCCCGGGTAGCTGACCGCGG
Source organism: Actinomycetota bacterium (assembly GCA_046734715.1). Classification (GTDB taxonomy): domain Bacteria; phylum Actinomycetota; class Acidimicrobiia; order Acidimicrobiales; family VFJN01; genus ZC4RG19. Next base: position 4,016 of record JBKPRV010000508.1, read on the forward strand.
CCACGGCGTCGTGGCCCTCGAGATGCTCGGCGAGCGCCTGCGCCGAGGCGCACTGCTGGCGCACGCGCACCCCCAGCGTGCGGATCCCCCGCAGCCCGTTCCAGGCGTCGAAGGGCGACGCCTGCCCGCCTTGGACCACGTGCCAGCCCCAGATGGCGTCGATCAGGTCCCGGCTGCCCGCCACCACCCCCAGCAGGGCGTCGTTGTGGCCGGCCAGGCCCTTGGTGGCGGCGTGCAGCACCAGGTCGGCGCCCAGCGCCAGGGGCTGCTGGAGGACCGGCGTGGCAAAGGTCGAGTCCACCACCGTGAACGGCCCCGGCAGCGCCGAGACCGCCTCGATGTCGGTCAGGGAGAGCGCCGGGTTGGCCGGTGTCTCCACGAACACGAGCTGGGTGCGCCCGGGGCGGATGGCCTCGGCGAACTCCGCCGTGTCGGTGCCGTCGACAAAGGTCACGTCGATGCCGAAGCGGGGACAGTGGGCGGTGAACAGCGTCGAGGTGACCGAGAACAGCTGGCGCTGGACCACGATGTGGTCGCCCGACGAGCACAGCCCGAACACCACGCCGGTCACCGCCGCCATGCCCGACGCCGAGGCCAGCGCCGCCTCGGCTCCCTCCAGCAGCGCCACGGCCTGCTCGAACTCCTGTGCCGAAGGGCTGCCGAAGCGCGAGTAGTAGTGGGCTGGGCGGGCGGTGCCCGCCATCTGCCGGTGGTCGTCGACCGACTCGACCTCGTAGGTGGTCGAGGGGAACAGGACCGGCGCCAGCGAGGAGCCGCTCCAGGTCCTCCCGCCGAGGATGGCCCGGGTGTCGAGGCCCTGGTCCTGCGGGTGCGGTTCGTGCGGATCGTGCTCAGGTTCGGACATCGAGCTCTCCCCGATCGAGACGGTGGATGAAGTCCCTCACCACTGCGCTCAGGGCGTCGATCTCGATGAGGAAGGCGTCGTGGCCGTGCGGGCTGTCCAGCTCCGCGTACTCGGCGGGGACGCCCGCGGCGGCGGCCAGGCTGACGATCTCCCGCGACTGGTGCGGCGGGTAGAGGATGTCGCTCACGATGCCCACCGACAGCAGGGGCGCCCGCAGCCGGGCGAACGCGGCCTCCATGCCGCCTCGGCCCCGGCCCAGGTCGTGCAGGTCCATGGCCTTGGTCAGCAGCAGGTAGCTGTTGGCGTCGAAGCGCCGCACCAGCTTGTCGCCCTGGTACTCGATGTAGCGCTCGACCTCGAAGCGCTGCCACAGGGTGAAGCCCTCGACCGGCTCGACCACCTCGCGCCCGAAGCGCTTGGTGAACACGTCGTCGCTGCGGAACGTCATCATCGACATCATCCGGGCGGTGGCCAGGCCCTCGTGGGGACCGTCGCCCGGCTCGGCGTCGTAGTAGTCGCCGCCCCGCCAGCGGGGGTCCATGCGGATGGCCCGCCGGCCGCTGCTCCACCAGCCGATCTGCGCGGCGCTGGCGGCCGCGGCGGTGGCGATGGGCACCACGGCCCCGACCCGCTCCGGGTGCATCACCGCCCACTCCAGCGCCTGCATGCCGCCCATGGACCCGCCCACCACGAGCGCCCAGCGCGACACGCCGAGGTGGTCGGCCACCGCGGCCTGGGTGCGGACCATGTCCCGCACCGTGACCACGGGGAAGCGCGAGCCCCACGGCTTGCCGTCGTCGGGATGGGGCGACGCCGGCCCGGTCGATCCCTGACAGCCGCCGAGCACGTTGACGCACACCACGAACCAGCGGTCGGTGTCCAGCATGCGGCCGGGCCCGATGGCCCCTTCCCACCAGCCCGCGCTGGCGTGGCCGGTGGTCAGCGGCCCGATCGCGTGGCTGTCGCCGGTGAGGGCATGGCAGACCAGCACGGCGTTGCCGCCGTCGGGGTCGAGCTCACCCCAGGTCTCGTAGGCCAGGGTCACGCCCCGCAACAGTCCGCCACCCTCCAGCGCGAACGGGCGCTCGGTCGGGAAGGACAGGAACCGGCGGTGGCCGGCGGGGTCGCCGGGCCGCCAGGCGCCGGTCACGGGCAGGGCGCTGGGATGGGCCCGCCGCAGGCCGTCGTACCCGGTCATCGGCCGCGGCGTGTGGGCCGGGCGCCGGGCCACCGGGCGGGGTGTCGCACGGGTCGAGTGTAGGGATAGGGCCATGTCGCCTCTTGCGGGTCCACACAGCCGAGGCGCCCTCCCGTGGGGGCACGGACACTTGGTTGCTCCTCTCGGAGCCGCATCCCCGGATGACCGGGATGGCACCTTGGCTGTCCGAACCAGGTTGCCGGGCCGCCCCCTTGCGGGACCGGCCGCTCCTGATGTTCTGCGCCCACGCTAGCCCGCGCCGCTCCGCGCCGGTCCACTCGATTGTGCGTGCCACCACTGGGTCACCGCCTCGGGGGCTTCGTAGGCGCGGGCGGCGGCGGCCAGGAAACGCTCGCGGGCCCGCTCCCCCGGCCTGGCCGTGTAGGCGCGCCAGGCGTCGGCCGCCTCGTCCCAGCGGGCGGGGTCGGTGGGGAGCGGCAGCGCCGCCAGGTCCGGGCCCGACACCCGCAC
>JBKPRV010000509.1:0-4539 GCA_046734715.1 Actinomycetota bacterium
GGTCCTGCTCGATGTCCCGCGCGTCGACCGGGCTCGTCGGCAGCGATTCGACCCACAGATCCCAACCGGCGCTCTGGTCGGCCGCGAGGGCGGGCGCCTCGGCCATGAACGCATTGCTGAGTACCGACATGAACGTGAGCATGAAGGTGATCAGGGCGAACATGGCCAGGAGCATGGCCGTGCGCACCCGGCGGGCCAGCGGGTAGGCCACCGCGAGCCGGCCCGCCAGGCCACCCCGGTCGGCCAGCCGGTTGGCGACCCACGCCCAGGCCCGGTCGCCCTGGGCCAGGACCGCGACCGCCGCCCCGACCAGCACCAGGCCCTGCACGACGAACATCTCGATGCCGGCGTCCTGGAACGCGTCGGGCGCCACGGCCAGCGCGGCGACCGACCAGATGGCAGCCAGTCCGCCGGCGGTGGCGATGGCCACGCGGCGGGGCAACCAGCGGCCGAAGAGCGGGACGGCGGAGGCCAGGGCCAAGGTCGGACCGATCAGGACGGGGATCGCGGCATCACCGCTGAGGCCGGCGTTGAGGATGAGACCGCCGAGGACCATCCCGATGGCGCCCAGCACCAGCCGGAGCCACGAAGCCCGGCGGACGGCCGGCTCCGGCAGGTCGCGGATGGCCCGGATGACGTTGAGCCGGGCGATCCGGGCCGACGTGGCCCACACGGTGATCAGCGATATCGCCAGGCCGACCACCGAGCCGAGGATCAGGCTCGACGGCTGGACCGCGAACACGAAGGCCAACCCCTCCTGGCGGACCTCGTCGGCCAGGATGTGCTCCATGGCCACCAGGATGAGCCGGCCGACTCCGATCCCGACCACCGCGCCCAGGGCCGCGGCCGCCACCGAATAGAGCGTGCCCTCCAGGCCGAACAGGCGGACCAGGTGGTTGCGCTTCAGGCCGAGGGCCCGCAGCATCCCGAGCTCCGCCTTGCGCTCCTCGGCCAGCATGACGAACAGGTTGACCAGCAGCAGCACGCCGACCGCGATGCTGAAGGTGCCGAGGGCGCTGAACATCTCACGCATCTCCGCGCCGCTCGACCGGGCCTCGTCCAGGAGGTCCTGCTTGGCCTGGAACACCTCGACACCAGGCATGTCGGCCACCCGCTCGTCCAAGGCGTCGAAGACTGCGGCGGAGTGGACGCTGCCGTCGTAGACACCACCCGCGTTGGACACGAGGATCTCGCCCATGGGTGGCTGGCTGCTGGCGGCGACGTCGGACGGCGCCGTAGCGGCCAGGCGGGCGAGGGTGCCCGGAGCGAGGTACATGGGGTTGTAACCGGCCAGGCCGACGCGCGGTGTGATCGTGCGGACGGTGACCGGCACGCGCTGCCCGTAGGCGAAGACCTCCACGATGTCGCCGGTGCCGACCTGCAGGTCGTCCGCGAGCTTCTGGTTGATCACCACCTCGTCGCCGGACGGCGTCGGGCCGGCGCCGGCCAAGCCGGTGGCCGCGACGTCGTCGCCGAAGGCCCGGGCGGCGTCGAAGTCCATCTCGCCGAGGCCGATGGTCGGCTCGGCGTGGTCCCCGGCCCGGACGGCGGCCGGCGCTCCGACCAGGGACAGCGTGCCGTCGGTGTCGGTGAGGGACCCGGCATCGAGCGCACGGGCGACGTCGTCGAGCCGCGCCGCGTCGTCGACCGCGACCGTCTCGTCGATCGGGCCGAGCTCGGTACGGGCGTCGGCCCGGATCGACGCGTCGAACGTGTCGCCCGCGACAAAGGCGGCGGTGACGATGGCCGTCCCGAGCGCCGCCCCGGACACGACCATCACGGCTTCGAGTGGCCGCCGGGCGATGTTGCGGAACGCCATGCGGCGCAGGTTCCGCCGTCGGAGGCCGATCACCGGAGCGCCGCTTCGCCACCGTGACCGGAATCGAACGCAGTGCCCGAATCGACGGCCAGGGTCCCGTTGGCGGCCGGTTGGCCGTCGACGCCCAGAACCGCGGGGCTGCCGTCGTAGGTGATGCGGCCGTCACGCACCTGCACCAGCCGAGTCCCGGTCGCGCCGATGGTCCGATCGTGGGTCACCAGCACCAGCGTCTGGCCGGCCCGGTGGGCCTCGTGCAGCACCTCCAGCACCGACCCGGCGGTCTGGCTGTCGAGGTTGCCGGTCGGCTCGTCGGCCCAGACGATCGCCGGCGCGGTCACCAGTGCGCGGACGATGGCCACCCGCTGCTGCTCGCCGCCCGACAGCTCGGAGGGGCGGTGGTCGGCCCGGTCGGCCAGCCCGACCCGGTCGAGCATGGCCAGTGCCCGCTTCCGGGCGGCCCGGGGCCGGACGCCGTTGACCAGCAGCGGCAGCTCGACGTTCTCCCGAGCCGACAGCACCGGGACGAGGTTGAAGGCCTGGAACACGAAGCCCATGCGGGCGGCCCGGTGGGCCGTGCGGCGAGCGTCGCTCAACCGGTGGAGGTCGACGCCGTCGATGTGGACCGTGCCCTCGTCGATGTCGTCCAGGCCGGAGAGGCAGTTCAGCAGGGTCGTCTTGCCGTTGCCCGACGGCCCCATGACGGCGACCAGCTCGCCCTGGGCCACGTCGAGATCGATGCCCCGAAGGGCTTCGACGGGTTGAGCACCGGTGCGGTACACCTTCCGGACCGCCCGCGCGGAAAGTATCGAAGTCATGAACAGACCGTAAGAATCAGCGGCCTTCGCAGCTATCGGGGATGACCCTGACGAAGGCCCTGAGTCTTGGGGCTCTGGCATCGCCCGTTACCCGCTGGAGGGTCGCCACCACGGAATTTTCGCCGGCTCCCCAGCTAGCCGACCGACAGTTTGGGGGTGGATCGCTCACGCCGGGTTCACGCGGAAGTTGAACCAGGAAGCGGCCGGCGCTGTGCACGTGGAAGGGGTGGTGCATGGGGTGATCGTCCGCATCAACCTCAGGGCATACCAAGAACGGCGCACTGACCAGGGGGTCCAGCCTCCGCGTGAGATGCTCGCGTGCGTGACCGACGCGGCCGATCTCGGGGTGGAGGACGCGGCCGAGGCGCTCGCGCGGCGAGCGCTGTCCTCGCGGGAGCTCGTCGAGGCATGTCTCGACCGCATCCGTGCGCGCGACGGCACCCACAGCCACGACGGCGACCCGGGGTCGGTGAACGCGTGGGTGCGGGTCTACGAGGAGGACGCGATCGCCGCGGCCGATCGTGCCGACGAGCGGCTCGGCGCGGGCGACGCGCCCGAGCTCTGCGGGATCCCGATCGGCCTCAAGGACCTCTACGCCGTGGCCGGGAAGCCGCTCACCGCGTCGAGCCGGGTGCTCGACGAGGTGGCCGACCGGGACTGCGACGCCTGGGCGAGCCTCTCGCGGGAGGGGATGGTCCTGCTCGGCCACCTGCACACGCACGAGTTCGCCTGCGGCGGCACCACCGACCAGGTCGGCAACCCCTGGTCGCTCGAGCGCTCCGCGGGCGGCTCCAGCGGCGGCTCCGGCGCGGCGCTCGCGTCGAGCCAGGTGCCGGCGGCGACCGGCACCGACACCGCGGGCTCGCTCCGCATCCCCTCTGCGGAGTGCGGGACCTCGACGATCAAGCCGACGCGCGGCCTCATCTCGCTGCGCGGGATCGTGCCGCTGGCGCCGACCTTCGACCATCCCGGGCCGATGACCCGCGCCGTGCGCGACTGCGAGCCGCTGCTCGCCGCGCTCGCAGGCGTCGAACGCCCCCGGAACCGCCGGGCGCTCCGCCGGTACGCCGTCTCACCCCGGATCGCCGACCTCGACCCGGACGTCGCCGACGGGTTCGAACGGGCGCTCGCGGCCCTTCCCGGCGAACGCGTCGAGCCGTCCCCGCCGGCGGCCCGGCTCGACGCGCTTTCCGACTTCTTCGATCTCATGCTCACCGAGATGCTGGTCTTCCACCGTCGCTTCGCCGATCGGCGCAGCGACTACCGCCCCGCGATCCGCGCCCGGCTCGAGCACGCCGAACAGCGCGCCATGACGGCCGAGGACTACGTCGCCGCACAAGTCGGGCGCACCGAAGACACCACCACCTGGTGCGACTGGCTCGATGACCACGGCATCGACGCTCTCGTCGAGCCGACCCTGCCGATCGTCGCGCCCATGCGCGGACACGGCTACCACGACACCTTCGGCGACCTCGACGACCTGTCCCTCACCCACTACTGGGATTGGACCGGCTTCCCGGTCGTCAGCCTCCCCTCGGGCGTCGGGTCACGCAGCGGGCTGCCGGTAAGCGTGTCGCTGATCGGCCGCCCCCACGCCGACTGGGACCTGCTCGCCTGGGGCGCGGACCTCCAAGACGAGCTCGGCACCGTGGCACCGTGACCGCGTAGCGGCGGTCGCCGCGAAGCTACGACGCTTCCTCATTCCCCTCGCGCCTTGCGTGACCGCGCCACGGCCACCTGGACACTGGTCAGACGACGCAGAAAGTCGCACACTGGCCCCAGAAGCCGCCGACCACATTGGGGGCGTCTCATGTACGGTCGCAGCGCCCAAGTACCCGACCTGGTCCCGACGCTCAGCCGGGGCAAGCACCGCAATCCGCGCAAGGGCGCCTGCTTCATGGAGCT
>JBKPRV010000510.1:0-12747 GCA_046734715.1 Actinomycetota bacterium
GGTCGCGGCGGGTTCTGGTTCGGGTTCGACGGTGGGTTCTGGGGTGGGGAGTGTCGTATTGGTGGGGGTCGCGGCGGGTTCTGGTTCGGGTTCGACGGTGGGTTCTGGGGTGGGGGGCGTGGTCGTGGTGGGGGTCGCGGCGGGGGCTGGTTCGGGTTCGACGACGGGCTCGGGCTCCGGTTCGGGCGGAGGCGCCTGCGCCGGGACCGGGTCGGCGACCGCGGGGCCGGTCAGGAAGCTGCTCGCCGCGGTGCGGACCCGCTGGTCGTAGTCCTGGGTGAGGCGTTCGAGGACCTCCCGCGCGGTCATCTGCTGGCCGGGCTCGCCCTGGTCGAGCCATTCCCCGAGCTGCCACACGGCGCCGAGGCGGTGCAGGGCCACGTCGCTCTCCACCGCCCGGAGCAGCTCGGCCGGCAGGACGGCGGCGTGGACCGGCGGATGCGGGTTGCGGGCCACCGCCAGCTCGCCCTCCAGGTTGACCCAGCGGCCCGGGGTCTGGCCGGCGACCTTGCCTCGCACGTGGTCGTACACGAAGTCGTAGAGCTCGTCGACGGTCACGACCCCGTCGCCGTTCCGATCGGCCTGGCCGGTCGCGAGCCCCTCGACGACGGCGCCGGTGAAGACCGAGGGCTGCGCGTTCGCCGCCTTCAGCTCATCCGCCTCGAAGGCGTACTCGGTCGAGCGCGACGCGGTGATGACGGCCCGGCCGCGCCCTTCGAGCTGGCTCACGGAGACCGAGTCGTCCCCCCGGGCCTGGAACCCCTTGATGAAGGCGCCGCTGTAGCAGCAGTCGAGCAGCAGGACGATGCGCTTGGACCGGGTGAGCTCCATCTGCTCGCTCACGAACGACGCCGGCACGCCCGTCGATCGCAACAGGTCGAACGCGGTGTTGGTGGTGGCGAAGTACAGCCGGCCGGTCGAGTCCTTCACGCCGTGGCAGGAGAAGTAGACGAGCAGCAGGTCGTCCGGCTTCCGGGACGAGAAGAACCGCTCGAGCTCGCGCTGCACGACGCCGTTCGGTTGGTTGACGACCGACTGCACGGTGAACCCGCCGATGCCGGGATCGGCGAGCACATCCGCCAGGGCGTCGACGTCCCGTGCCGGCGATCGCAGCCGCTGGAACTTGGGGTCCTCGAAGTCGTACGCGGCGACGACCAGCGCGGCCCGGGTGCTCGTCGCAACGGCGCTGCTCACGGTGTCACTGCTCACTGTGCCGCTGGACCCAGGCGTCGATGAGCTGCTTCATGTCGGCGCTCGAGGCTCCCGTCAGCTCGAGCACATCCCCGTCGACCGTCAGCTTCACGCTGCGCGAACCGGTGCGACCGACCCAGTCGCGGACCGCGTCGACGACCTCGCGCAGCACCCGGGACGACTGGCCGAGCTTGATCAGCAGCCCGCCCAGCGCCAGCAGCTCGATGCCCTTGGCCCCTTCCGGGGCCTCCCCGGCCGCGACCGGTCGCACCTCGTCCACATCGAGCTCCGCGAGCTCGTGGCCGAGCGCCAGGGCACTCTCCGCTATCGCCTCGTCATCGTCAGGTGCGTCGCCTGCGGGCACGACCTGTAGATGGATGACATCCGCCGCCACGACGCCACCTCCCGTCCTCCGCGCACCAGATGCTACCTCCAGGTGCGCTGAGCAGGTCGGGAAATACGCGATCTTGGGTCTGACGGGGGGCGGCGGTCAGGTCCGGGGGACCCAGCGGGCCCCGAACTCCTCGTCGGTCACGGTGGGGCCGGGCAGCTCGATGGTGGGCGGATCGGCCCGCAGGCCCTCCAGCATCAGGGCCAGGCTCCGCTGGCGCAGGAGGGCGGTGCGCTCCGGCGAGGCGCCGTACGCGATGGCCGCGATCTGCTCGAAGATCAGCCCCAGGTCGGCCACGTCGACGTCGGCCCGGATCACGCCGGCGGCCTGGGTACGCTCGAACAGCCTGACGTTGAGGGTGCCGCCGTACTCGGACATCTGGTTCAGCGTCTCGTCGGGGGTGAAGGTGCCCGCCAGGCGCAGCGTCAGGGCGTGGGTGTTGGCCTCGACGGCCCGGCGCATGAACGTGGCGAACGCCTCCCACGGGTCTCCGCCGTCGTCGAGGCAGTCCTCGGCGAGGTCGATGTAGGTCTGGAGCCCGATCGTGCACAGGCGCCGGATCAGGTCCTCCTTGCTGGGATAGCGGCGGTACAGCGCGCTCATGCCCACGCCCGCCGCGTGGGCGACGGCCGACACGGGCGCGCCGGGGTCGGCCAGGAACACCTCACGGGCGGCCGCCAGGATCGTCTCATCGTTGCGGGCCGCCTGGGCCTTGCGGCCGCTCAGCGGCGCCGGGGAGGTCGCTGTCATGCCCCCACTCTACGTGAACGGAGCGTTCCGATCCAGAAAAACCTTGAATGGAGCGATCCGTTCCGTTATAGTCAGAACAGAACATTCCATTCCGGTTTGAGGGAGACGGGGACATGACCACACCGATCGTCGAGGCCCAGGGCCTCACCCGGAGCTTCGGCAAGGTGCAGGCGCTGAACGGGCTCGACCTGGTGGCCGAGAGCGGCCAGGTCGTGGCCGTGTTGGGGCCCAACGGTGCCGGCAAGACGACGTTCGTCCGCTCGGTGGCCACGCTGGTGCGCCCCGACGGCGGCGAGCTGCGCGTGGCGGGCATCGACGCCCTCCGCCGGCCCGAGCAGGTCCGCCGGGTCATCGGCCTGGCCGGCCAGTACGCCGCCGTCGAGCCGGCCATGACCGGCCGGGAGAACGTCACCATGGTGGCCCGGCTGTACGGCCAGACCCGCCGGCAGGCCCGGGCCAACACCGCCGTCGTGCTGGACCAGCTCGGCCTCACCGATGCCGCCGACCGCCCGGTCAGCACCTACTCCGGCGGCATGCGGCGCCGGCTCGACCTGGGCGCCAGCCTGGTCGGCGCCCCCCGCCTCCTGCTGCTGGACGAGCCGACCACCGGTCTCGACCCCCGCAGCCGCAACGAGCTGTGGGAGGCCATCCGCTCGATGGTGCGGGCCGGCACCGACGTGCTGCTCACCACCCAGTACCTCGACGAGGCCGACCAGCTGGCACAGCGGGTCGTGATCGTCGACAAGGGCCAGGTCATCGCCGACGGCACGCCGGGCGACCTGAAGAGCCGGGCCGGGCGGGACGTGGTCGAGATCCGGGTCCACCGGCCCGAGGACCTGTCCGTCGTCGCCGAGTCCGTCGGCCGGATCGGCGTCGAGGCCCCCCGGGTCGACGCCGGCACCCAGCGGGTCACCATCCCCGTGGCCGGCGGTCGGGCCGTGATCGCCGAGGCGATCCGGGCGCTCGACGCCCTGGACGTCGAGGTCGACGACATCGGCCTGCGCCGCCCGACGCTCGATGAGGTCTTCCTCACCCTGACGGGCTCGCCCATCGACGCCGGCGAGCCCGAGTCCACCGACGAGTCCACCGATCAGTCCACCGACGAGGGCGAGCAGTTCGCCCAGGCCGCTTGAGGAGCCAGAGACCGATGACCGCTGTCACCTTCGACTCCGGGCGCATAACGCCCGCCGCCCGCCCCGCCGGGGCCATCACCGCCGCCACCACCGTGGCCGCCCGTTCCGTCCGCAAGTTCGTCCGCACCCCGCAGCTCCTGGTGATCAGCACGATCACCGGGGCGATGTTCCTGCTGATCTTCCGCTACGTGTTCGGCGGGGCCATCGAGACGGGACCGGTCGAGTACGTGACCTTCATGGTGCCGGGCTACATCGTCACCAGCGTCCTGTTCACCGGGTCCAACGCCTCGTCCAGCGTGGCGCAGGACCTGGAGGAGGGCTTCACCGACCGGCTGCGGTCGCTGCCCGTGTCCCGCACCGCCGTGCTGGCCGGCCGGGTCGTGGCCGAGTCGGCGCTGCTGGCGCTGGGCCTGGCCGCCACCCTGGCCATCGGCTTCGTGGTCGGCTTCCGCCCGCAGGGCACCGGCGTCGAGGCGATCGCCGCCTTCGGCCTGGTGCTGGCCTTCGGCTTCGCCTTCATGTGGCTGTTCGTGTTCGTCGGCCTGGTGGCCGGGAACGTCCAGGCGGCGCAGGGCATGTCGCTGCTGATCTTCCCGCTGTCGTTCGTGTCGAGCGCCATGGTGCCGGTCGACTCGATGCCCGGCTGGCTGCAGCCGATCGCCGAGCACCAGCCCATCACCGTGATGACCAACGCGGTGCGGTCCCTGGCCCTGGGCGACCCGGCGCTGGCGGGCCTGTCCGGCACGACCGCCCATTACGTGACGGTCTCAGTGGTGTGGGCCGCCGGGCTGGTGGCGGTGTTCGCCCCCCTGGCGGTCGCTCGCTTCCGCAAGGTGTGACCGCCCGACCCCGGGGTCGGGGGCTTCGGCCCCCGGCCCCGCTTTCGCGCGGTCTGCCTAGTTGCCGAAGTCCCAGCCCTGCTCGTGGCCGCGGTAGCGGTTCAGGACGTTCTTGGCGATGAGGATCTTGTGGACCTCGTCGGGGCCGTCGGCGATCCGCAGGGTGCGGGCGCCCTGGTACATGGCGGCGAGCGGCAGGTCGCCGCTGACCCCGGCGGCGCCCCACACCTGGATGGCCCGGTCGACCACCCGGTGGAAGGCGTCGGGCACGAACACCTTGATGGCGGAGATGTCGGTGCGGGCGTCCTGGCCGGCGGCCAGCTTCTCGGCGCAGTTGATGGTCATGAGCCGCGCCGCCTGCATGTCGATGTACGAGTCGGCGATGAAGCCCTGGACGAACTGCTTGGTCTCCAGTGGCCCACCGTGCACCTCCCGGGTGAGCGACCGCTCGACCATCAGGTCGAACGCCCGCCACATGGCCCCGAGCGAGTTCATGCAGTGGTACACCCGGCCCGCGCCGAGCCGGTCCTGCGCCGCCTGGTGGCCCGACCCGCGGGCCCCGAGGGCGTTGTCGACCGGCACCCGCACGTCGTCGTAGATGATCTCGCAGTGGTCGCTCTCGCGGCCCCACACGTTGATGCCGCGCACGATGTTCACGCCCGGCGTGTCGGTCGGCACGATGATCTGGGTCATGGCCGCGTTGCGGTCGGCGCCGCCCTCGACGTCCTCGGTGCGGCACATCACGATGAGGAAGTCGGCCCGCTTCCCGTTCGAGGTGAACCACTTGTGCCCGTTGATCACCCAGTCGTCGCCGTCGCGGCGGGCGGTGGTCTTCAGCGACCGGGGATCGGAGCCGGGCTGGTCGGGCTCGGTCATGGAGAAGCCCGACTGCATGGTGCCGTCGATGAGCGGCAGCAGCCAGCGCTGCTTCTGCTCTTCGGTCCCGTACTTCACGAGGATCGACTGGTTGCCCGAGTTGGGGGCGACCACGCCGAACAGCGAGGCGGCGCCCACCGCGTAGGCGAGCACCTCGTACATGTAGGCCAGCTCCAGGAAGTCGAGCCCGGCGCCGCCGTACTCGGCGGGCAGGTGGGGGGCCCACAGCCCGGCCTCGCGCACTTTGTCCTGCACGTGCGCCCGCAGCTTGCGGGACTGCTCGCGGTCGTCGTCGGTGAGGCGCGTCCCCGCCTGGCTGTCCGCCCACAGCATGTTCTCGTGGGGCAGGATCTCGCGGTTCACGATCTTCGCGGTGAGCGCCCGGATCTCGTTGATCCGATCCGGCGCCGTCGGGATGGGCTGGACGTTCATCTGCAGCACGCCACGACGGTAGAGACTCGGGCCCGCCGGCGACAGGGCCTAACGGCCTGAGTCAGGGCGCGGGTCCCACCAGGCGGCGATCTCGTCGTAGACCTCTCGCCGGCACGCGAGGGCGATGTGGTTGACCTTGGGGCAGAGCCGCACGGTGGCGTGGGGGAGCAGGGCGGGTGCGCCGTCGCCGTGGTGGCCGTGCGCGCTGGCGGCCGTGACCAGGGCGTCGCCGAGCAGGCGGTTGACTGTGGCCGGACGGTCGGCGTCGCGCTGGTCGACCAGCGAGCCGGCGACGGCGAGGACCCGAGCATGTCGCGGGGCCCGGACCGGGTGGAGCTCGGGCCGCTCGGTCGCGGCGGGATCGCGCTCCACCCAGTCCTCGTCGAGCACGGCTCCCCAGCGGAGGTCCTTGATCCCCTCGCTGCGGCGGTCGAGCCCGGCCCCGATCAGCCGGGTCGTCGGGAGGGGCACCGACCACAGCGCCGCGCTGGTGAGGTTGGCGATCGCTTCGAGGCCGGCGCCGCGGTTGGGCACACCGAGCAGCACGACCCGTCGCACCCTGCTCGGCCAGGGGCCGCGGTGCCGCAGGCGGTCCACCAGCGTCGCGCTGTGCCGGCCGTAATGGCAGGCGCTGCGGATGACCAGCCCACCCATGCTGTGGCCGATGAGGTTGAGCTCGCGCACCCGCACGGGCCAGGCCCTCACCAGCCGCTGGATCTGGGCGGCGAGGTCACGCCCGCTGGTGGAGATGTGCCGGCCCGTGTTGTAGCGGACGTACACGGGGGTGACGCCGTGCTCGCGGGCCAGCAGCTCGCCGTAGGTGAGCCCATCGTCGAACCGCCAGACGGACTCGGTCGACATGAGCCCGTGCACGAGCACGCTCACCCGGGCGCCCGCGTTCGGGAGCGTCTCGCGCACGCCGTGGCGGTCGAGCGGGATCTCGTCGCCTGCCGCGGTGCGGAACGTGGTCGGGATGGCGAGGGGCGACCCCTGCGCGGCGAGAGCGTCGCCGAACAGGCCGTTGACCACGGCGCGAGCGTCGCTGCTCAGGCGGGGGAGCGACCCGAGCAGCTCGATCACCGGCCCGGCGCGAGCGGCCCGGTCGCGTCCCTGGCGGCAAGCACGGGGGTGAGCCTAGCGACGGGCGCCGCCGGTGCCGCAGGCCCGGCGCCCCCGCGCCGCCGGCCGCCCACCGCGTAGGGTCCCCGCCCATGACGGACCAGCCCCGGACCTCGCCTGCGACGACCGCGTTCCCGGCTGGGTTCCGCTGGGGTGCCGCGACCGCGGCCCATCAGATCGAGGGCGGCAACTGGAACAACGACTGGTGGGCGTGGGAGCACACGCCCGGGTCGGCGGCCCGCGTGCCCAGCGGCGACGCGTGCGGGAGCTGGGAGCACTGGCGCCGCGACGTCGAGCTGTGCCGCCGGCTCGGGCTCGACCACTACCGGTTCTCGATCGAGTGGAGCCGGATCGAGCCGGAAGAGGGCCTGTGGTCGCCGGCGGCGATCGGCCACTACCGCGACCAGTGCCAGGCGCTGCTCGACGCCGGCATCGAGCCGGTGGTCACCCTGCACCACTTCTCCACGCCCCGCTGGGTGGCGGCGCGGGGCGGCTGGGAGGTGCCCGAGACGGCGCGGCGGTTCGCGGCCTACTGCGAGCGGGCAGCCGCGGAGCTGGCGCCGGTGCTGCGCCGGGTGTGCACGCTCAACGAGCCCAACATCGTGGCGGTGGCCGGCTACCTGGCCGGGAACTTCCCGCCCGGCCACCGGGACGTGGAGGCCCGCCGGCGGGCCAACGCCACCCTGGCGGAGGCGCACCGGCTGGCGGTCGACGCCGTCCGGGCGGGAGCGCCGGGGGTCCCGGTCGGGCTGACCCTGGCCATGAGCGCCTACGAGCCGGTCGACGGGGGCGAGGCGAAGCTGGCCCAGATCCGGCACCGGATGGAGGACGAGTTCCTGGCGGCGACCGGCGGCGACGACTTCCTCGGGGTCCAGGCCTACAGCCGCACCCGTGTCGGCCCTCGCGGCGCGGTGGCGCCCGATCCCGGGGCCCGGCTGGTGGAGACGATGGGCTACGAGTTCTGGCCTGCGGCACTGGAGGCCACCGTCCGCCGCGCGTGGGAGGTCACCGGGGGCGGCGTGCCCATCCTGGTCACCGAGAACGGGATCGCGGCGGACGACGACGCCACCCGCATCGAGTACGTGAGCGAGGCGCTGGCCGGCCTGGCCCGCTGCCTCGACGACGGGATCGACGTGCTGGGCTACACGTACTGGACGCTGCTCGACAACTTCGAATGGGCCCTCGGCTACCGGCCCCGCTTCGGCCTGGCGACCGTCGACCGCACCACCTTCGAGCGGGCCCTCAAGCCGAGCGGCGAGTGGTACGCCGAGGTCGTGCGGGCCAACGGCCCCGTGCCCGCCGGCGCGGGGTGATCAGCCGGCGACCTCAGGCGTCGGTGGCGGGCCGGCGGCGCTCGCCGTAGTCGCCGAACGGGGCGTCACGCTCGCGGACGGCCTGCCGCCAGCCGACGTCCTGGGCGCGGCGGACGAAGTCCCGGCCCTCCTGGGTGTGGCGGGCGACGCCGTCGAAGATCAGGCCCAGGAGCCGGCTGGTGTCCGGTTGGTACTGGTGCCGGGCGACGTCGTTGAGCATCCACTTCATCATCTTGAGCTGGTTGAGCGGGAGCCGGGCGATGCGCTGCGCCAGGTCGGTGGCGTGGCCGGCCAGCTGGTCGTCGTCGACCACCTCGAGGACCATGCCCATGGACGCGGCCTCCTCCGCCGTGATCTCGTCGCCGGTGAACAGGTAGCGCTTGGCCCGCTCCAGGCCCAGCCGGGCGACCCAGACCCAGGGTGCTTCGGGGACTCCCCAGACGCGGGCCGGCGGGTAGCCGAAGCGGGCCGAGCGGCCGGCGACGATCAGGTCGGCGTTGAGCACCATGTCGGTGCCGCCCGCGATGCACCAGCCCTGGACCGCGGCGATCGTGGGCTTGGAGATCTCGTGCAACCGGGCGAACGTGCGGCCGAAGGTGCCGATCATCTCGACGTCGGCCACCGTGTCCCACACCCGGTCACGGGGGCCGCCACCGCCGGCGGTGGACCAGTCGAGGCCGAAGCCCGCGCAGAAGGCGGGGCCCTCGGCGCTCAGCAGGACCGCCCGCACCTCGTCGTCCCGCTCGGCCTCGTCCAGGGCCGCGCCGAGCTCGTCGCGCAGGGCCAGGGTGATGGTGTTGTACTCGCCGGGCCGGCACAGGACCAAGCGGCGCACGTGGCCGTCGTCCTCGCGGCGAAGGGCAGGGCTGGGTGCGGGGGTCACGGGATCGCATTCTTGTCCGCCGCCGGGTGCCGTACCCTCGGCGGCGTGGATCGCGAGCGCTTCCCCGGGCTACGGGATGGCTGGGTGCGGCTCGACGGGCCGGCCGGGACCCAGGCGGTGGACACGGCCATCGAGGCGCCCGCGACGTGGTGGCGGTCGGGGGATCCCGCCAACGCCCACGGTCCCTTCCCGCAGGCGCAGGCGACCGACGACCTGGTGTGGGCGGCGCGGGAGGTGGCAGGCGAGCTGCTCGGGGGTGAGCCCGAGGGGATCGTGTTCGGCGAGTCCATGACCTCGCTGACCATGCGCTTCGCCGCGGCCGCGGGCCGGGACCTCGGGCGGGGAGACGAGGTCGTCGTGACCCGGCTGGACCACGACGGCAACGTGCGGCCCTGGGTGATCGCGGCCGAGCGGGCCGGGGCGGTGGTGCGCTTCGCCGAGCCCGATCGATCGACGCTGGCGTTGGAGCCGGAACACATCGCCGCGGTGCTGTCCGAGCGGACCCGATGGGTGGCCCTCACCGCGACCTCGAACGTCGTTGGGACCGCCCCGGACGTGGCCGGCATCTGCCGGCTCGTGCGCCAGGCGGGGGCGAGGAGCTACGTCGACGCGGTGGCGGCCACCCCCCACCGGCGGGTCGATCGGCGGGGCTGGGGCGCCGACGCCGTGGTGTGCTCGGCCTACAAGTGGTACGGCCCGCATCTCGGGATGCTGAGCGCCGACCCCTCCCTCCTGGCCGAGGGGAGCCCGGACAAGCTGGTCCCGTCGCCCGACACCGTGCCCGAGCGCTGGGAGCTGGGCACGCTCCCGTTCGAGCAGCTGGCGGCGGCGCGGGCCGCGGGGCGGTTCATGCTCGACCGGGTCATCCCGCTCGGGTGGCAGGAGGAGCAGGCCCTGGGCGACAAGCTCGACGCGGGGCTGCGGGCCATCGGCGGTGTCGACGTGCTGGGCGAGCGCCGGCCGGGCGACGCGCCCACGCGGTGGTTCACGGTGGCCGGCCTCGACCCCGAGGCCGTGGCCCGGCGCCTCGCCAAGCAGCGCATCGCCGTGTGGGCCGGCACCAATTACGCCTGGGAGACCTCGCACTGGCTGGGGCTGGGCGACGCGGGCGCGGTGCGGGCCGGCTTGGTCCACTACAGCGACGCCGGTGATGTCGATCGGCTGCTCGACGCTCTCGCCGGACTGCCCGGCTAGCCCCGTCAGGGCGTGGCCCGCTGGCCCTGCCGGCGGATCCGCAGCCAGCGGTAGCCGTAGCCGGGCAACGTGAGGTTCAGCGCCCCGGAGCCCAGCGGATCTTCCGGCGCGCCGTCGAGCAGGTCGTCGGCCCCGACCGCGTCGTCGATGCCGTCCAGCGGCAGGTCGAGGTGGCAGGGCTCGGGGCCGAAGTTGTGGACGGCCACGACCGTCGACCCGTTCCAGTCGCACCGGTGGGCCAGCACCCCGGCGACGTCGTTGGGGATCACCGCCCACGTCCCGAGGCCGAGCTCCGGGGTTTCGCGGCGCCGGCGGATGAGCCGCTCGAACCAGTTGAGCAGCGAGCCCCCGTCCCGGCGCTGGGCGGCGACGTTGACGGCCAGCGGGCCGAACGCCCCGTCGGGCAGGGGCCGCGGGAAGCGGGCGGGATCGGCCGTCGAGAAGCCCGCACCCGGCTCGTCCGACCACTGCATCGGCGTGCGGACGGCCAGACGGTCGCGCACCGCCAGGTTCTCGCCCATGCCGATCTCCTCGCCGTAGAACAGCACGGGCGTGCCGGGAAGCGAGAACAGCAGGCTGTAGGCCATGCGGATGCGCCGGCCGTCGCCGCCGAGCATGGGCGGCAGCCGGCGGCGGAGCCCCCGGCCGTAGAGCTGCATGTCGGGGTCGGGGCCGAAGGCGTCGAACACCTCCTGGCGCTCCTCGTCGCTCAGCTTGTCCAGGGTGAGCTCGTCGTGGTTGCGCAGGAACGTGGCCCACTGGCAGTCGAACGGGACGCCAGGCAGTTCGGCCAGCGCCCGCTCGACCGGGGTGGCGTCCTGGCGGGCCAGCGCCAGGTAGATCCGCTGCATGACGTGGAAGTTGAACACCAGGTTGAGCTCGTCGCCGTCCTCGTCGCCGAAGAAGGTGCGCTGATCCTTGGGCGGCAGGTTGACCTCGCCCAGCAGGATGCCTTCGCCGTGGCGCCGCTCGAGGAAGGAGCGGATGTCCTTGAGGTAGCGATGAGGATCGACCGACGGGGCGCCGTCGATCCCGTCCAGCTCGATGAGGAAGGGCACGGCGTCGACGCGAAACCCGCTCACGCCCAGCTGGAGCCAGAACCCGATGATGCGGGCGATCTCCTCGCGCACCGCGGGATTGGCGATGTTGAGGTCGGGCTGGGACCGGTAGAAGCGGTGGAGGTAGTACTTCCGGGCCTTGCGGTCGTAGGTCCACACGCCGCCCTGGTCGCCGGGGAAGGTCTCGGTGAGATCGGGATCGTCCGGCCGCTCGTCGGCCCACACGTACCAGTCCCGATAGGGCGACTCGGGGTCGGACCGGGCCGCCTGGAACCACGGGTGCTGGTCGGACGTGTGGTTGACGACGAGGTCGATGATCACCCGCATGCCCCGGTCGCGGGCGGTCCGCACCGCTTCCACGAACTCGCCGAGCGTGCCCAGCCGCGGGTCGACGTTGTAGAAGTCGCTGATGTCGTAGCCGTCGTCCTGGTCGGGCGTGGGATAGAAGGGCATCAGCCAGAGGGTGGAGACGCCGATGCCGGCCAGGTAGTCGATCCGGTCGATCAGGCCCGGGAGGTCGCCCGTGCCGTCGCCGTCGTGGTCGAGGAAGGTCTGGACGTCGAGGCAGTACATGACCCCGTTCTTCCACCACTGGTCGCTGGTGAAGGCGAGGCTCATCGGACCACCACCTCCGGCAGAACGTCGTGGCCGAAGGTGTCGATGAAGCCCTCCTGGTCCCGGGGGACGTGGTGGAGGAACAGCTCGTCCGCCCCGCAGTCGAGGATCTCGTGCAGCCAGGCGACGTGCTGCTTGGCGTCCGAGGACACCAGGACACCGGTCCGCATGTCCTCGGGACGCACGTGGGCGGCCGCCGCCTCGAACTGCTCGACGGTCTCCAGGTCGGCCATCAGCGCCGGGTCGAGGACGTTGGTGCGCCACTGCTCGTGCGCGGCGGCGAGCGCCTCGTCGTCGCTGGCCGCCCACGCCAGCTTGACCTGCACCCGCACCGGCTTGCCCTCCCCGCCGCAGGCCCGGAACGCATCGATCACCCGGCGGAGGCGCTCAGGCGGCGCGTGGACGGTGATGAGGCCGTCGGCCCAGCCGCCGCACCAAGCCGCGGTCTCCTCGCTGAGCGCGGCGCCGATCAATGGGGGAGGCCGGTCCGGCAGGGTCCACAGCCGGGCCCGGTCGACCCGCACCCAACCCTCCGCACTGACCTCGTCCCCCTGGAGCAGCCTCCGGATGATCTCGACGCACTCGAGCAGCCGGGCGTTGCGTTCGGGCTTGGCCGGCCACCGCTCGCCCGTCACGTGCTCGTTCGAGGCCTCACCCGAGCCGAGCGCCACCCACAGGCGACCCGGGTACATCTCGGCCAGGGTGGCGATGGCCTGGGCGATGACGACCGGGTGGTAGCGCTGCCCGGGGGCGTTGACCACCCCGAACGGGACCGGCACCGCTTGCAGGGCGGCGCCGAGCCACGACCAGGCGAAGGCGGACTGGCCCTGGCGTTCGCTCCACGGGGAGAAGTGGTCGGAAGACATCGCGGCGCCGAAGCCCGCGGCCTCCGCCTCGCGAGCGTGCGCGAGCAGGCGGCTCGGCGGGATCTGCTCGTGCGAGCAGTGCAGGCC
>JBKPRV010000511.1:0-1411 GCA_046734715.1 Actinomycetota bacterium
CGGGCGGGCCGTGACCAAGAACCGACCCGGGCGGGGCTATGCCCACATCCACACGGCCATCGACGCCTACTCACGGCTCGCCTACAGCGAGTTCGCGGGCCCCGAGTCCGCCGAGAACTGCACCGGGTTCCTCGGCCGGGCCGTCGCCTGGTTCGCAGCCCAAGGCATCACCATCGAACGAGTCCTCACCGACAACGGTGTCGGCTACCGCAGCCTCGCCTGGGCCCGCCGCTGCGCCGAGCTCGGCATCCGCCACTCCCGTACCCGCCCCTACCGGCCCGCCACCAACGGCAAGGCAGAGCGCTTCAACCGCACTCTCACAGACGAATGGGCCTACGCGCGGCTCTGGACCTCAGAAGGCCGCCGCGCCCGCACCCTGGACCGCTGGCTCCACCGCTACAACAATCACCGCCACCACACCGCCATCGGCGAACCACCCGCCAGCCGAGTCACCAACCTCCCCAGCTACAACACCTAGGCGTTGCTGTGCAGGGCGTCGTTCAGGCTGACCGCGTCGCCGCGGCGCGGCAACATCTCGACCGCCCCTGACGTGCTGTTCCGGCGGAACAGCAGCCCGCTCTGGCCGCTCAGCGCGGCAGCCTTGGCCACGGTGCCGTCCGGGAGAGTCACCCTCGTGCCGGCCGTGACGTAGAGGCCCGCCTCCACCGTGCAGTCGTCGCCCAGCGAGATCCCGATGCCGGCGTTGGCGCCGATCAGGCAGCGCTCGCCCACCCGGATCACCTCCTTGCCGCCGCCGGACAGCGTGCCCATGACCGACGAGCCGCCCCCGAGGTCGGACCCAGGGCCCACGACCACGCCCTGGCTGATGCGGCCCTCGACCATCGACGGCCCCAGCGTGCCGGCGTTGAAGTTCACGAAGCCCTCGTGCATCACCGTGGTGCCCCGGGCGAGATGGGCACCGAGCCGGACCCGGTCGGCGTCCGCGATGCGAACCCCGTCCGGCACGACGTAGTCGGTCATCCGCGGGAACTTGTCCACGCCCAGGACCACCACCGGATGCCCGGCGGCGCGCATCGCCGCCCGCCGGCGCTCGAAGCCCTCGACCGGGCAGGGCCCGGCGGTGGTCCACACGACGTTGTTGAGCAGCCCGAACACGTCGGTCAGGTCGACCCCGTGCGGCGCCACCAGCCGATGGGACAGCAAGTGGAGGCGGAGGTAGACGTCGTGTGCGTCGACAGGCGGGTCGCCCAGCCCCTCGATGAAGGTGGCGACCGCGACGGTCTCGACACCTCGCGCCTCGTCGACCCCGCCGGCGCGGGCGAGGTCGAGATCCGTGAGCCCGGCGATGTCGCCCGCCCCCAGCCGGATGGTGCCGGGCACCAGAGCCCCGGGCCCCAGCCCGTCGGCACGCCCACGCAGCGCGTCAGCCGAGTCGAGCGCGGGCTCGGGA
>JBKPRV010000512.1:0-4452 GCA_046734715.1 Actinomycetota bacterium
CGTCCACGGTGCGCAAGGCGACCAGCGGACCCGGGGACGGGGCCGAGAAGTGGACCTCGCGATGGCCCAGGTCATGCACGGTCCCGCCGCCGCGCCCGGTGATCTCGGCCGCGGCGATCCACTCGATGCCCCGGGTGGCGCGGGCGAAGAACCGGCCCATCCCGGCAGCCAAGCACACTCCCGCGCGCCGCTGGGAATGCTCGGGCGTGAGGAGGCCCACATCCACGATGGCGCTAGAACGCACGGCAGTCCCCCGCGAGTTCTCCAGCCCTCGGCGGTTCAACCGCCGCTTCCGGGTGCTGCTCGCCACGGTCCTGGCCGCCGCGCTGTCGGGGCCGATCGGCTGCGTGGCGGCAGTGGCCAACCGGCCCCAGGAGGAGACGCCCCCGCTCGAGGCCCGGCACGCCGACTTCGCCGCGGTCGTGGCCCACAGCTACCTCGACGGCGAGTCGCTGCCCGTGCCGGTGGCCGACGGGCTCACCGCCCTCGGGGGCCGCGACGGCGCCGAGGACGGCACCACCCCCGTCGGCACCGAGGTCGTGCCCCAGCCCATCGCCCACACCTGGGTGATCTCGATGGGCGCGGAGGTGGCGACGATCCCGGTCGGCGAGTCGTCGCAACGCATCATCGAGACCCACCGCTTCCTGGTGGGCGCGGCCAGCGGGCCGTTCGTGCTGGCCGTGCCGGTGATCCAGACCCCAGGCGGCGCCCCCGCGCTCGGGGCGGTCCCGGCCATCGAGCCGTTCGTGCCCGACGAGTCAGCCGCCGACCTCGCGGCCCTCGACTGGAGCGCCGCCTACGAGACCGACCGGGCGTCCGACACGTTGCGCCAGCGCATCGCCGAGTGGGCCACCGCCTTCGCCACCGACGACCGCCGCCAGCTGCTGGAGATCACCGGTGACTCCCGCAACGGCGTGCAATACGTAGGGCTGGGGTCGTGGCAGGTGGTGGGCGAGCCGCAGGTGGGCGGCCTGTTCACCCGCAGCGACGGGGCCGCCGGCACCCACGTCGAGATCGGGCTGGCGGCGGCGGGCGACCCCGCCGTGACCACCCGGGTGTCATTCGACCTGCTGGTCCGCCACGCCGACGATCCGCTGCCCCAGATCGTGGCCTGGGGGCCGGCCGGCGGGGCCCTGGGCCTGGAGGACTACGAGAACGCCTCCCGGGTCCCCGAGGACCAGGACGGCGTGGGCGAGACCACGACCACCACGGTGGCGGTGCCGGCGGCATGAGGTACTTCCGCCGGCTGGTCCGCCGCATCACCGACGACGCCGGGGGGACCGGCACGTTCGACCGGTCCACCATGGCCTTCCGGGCCACCCCCTGGGTCGAGCGCGAGACCGGTAGCGGCCACGCCCTCTACACCGGGCGGGACGGCAGCGTCTGGCTCTACTCCGTGGTCCGCAACCACCCCCTCTACTACGAGGACGACGCCGCCATCCTCGACGCGGGCCGGCGGCTCGAGAACGTCCTCCACGAGGTGGGCAAGACCAGCCTGTCGCGGGCGTTCGGGATGCGCTCGACCTCCTCCTACCGGGACATCCACGTCCTCTCCGTGCGCTGGGAGGGAAGCCCGGAAGTCCCACCCGGTACGCCGACCCCGGCCCTGGACGCCTACCTGCGCGACGTGCTGGAGGGCATGAACGTCCCGCAGCAGGCCACGTTCCTCGGCATCAAGCTGCGGGACCTCGACGCCATGGCCGCGGCCCGGTCCCGCTCGATGCTCGACATGACCGTCGAGCTGGTGGGCTCGCTGCTGGGCGACAAGCCCACCGACTTCGACGCCTTCGAGCCCGACCGGCGCCACCTGCAGGCCATCCTGCGCCGCCACGACTGCCGAGCCCCGACCACGGCCGAGCGGCGGCGCCTCGAGGCCTGGTTCAACGACGGTCGCCACGCCGAGCCCGAGATCATCCGCCTGCCCGACAAGCTGGTGGTCAACTCGCGCGACGAGCTGGAGTTCGTGGCGCTCGAACGCTTCACCGCCCCGCTGTTCGCCGCCCCCCACGCCATGTGGCTGGCCGATGCGTTCAACCTCGACCACGGTCCCCAGGTCGTGTCGCTGCGGGCGCAGCTCCAGACAGGCGAGGACACTAACCGCGACCTGCGCCGTTCCGTCCGCCTCCAGTCCAAGGACCGGGAGGAGGACCGGGCCAACAACCCCCACGACGAGGACAGCGAGGAGAGCGAGCGGCTCGACTTCACCAAGGCGATCCGCCAGGAGTATGCCCAGGGCCGGGATGTGCCCTCGCTGTACGGCTGCTCGATCATCTTCGGGCGGCGGACCCCGCCCCGCCACGCCAGCGAGACCTTCGTCGAGTACCTGTCGTCGGCCTACGGCGTGGAGACCAAGCCGCTGGAGCACCGCCAGATGCTGGCGCTCGACGAGGTGCAGCCCACGTCCCGGGTGCGGTGCTCGCCCTGGCCGCAGCGCCTCAACCTGGGGATGCTCGCCTACTCGGGGATCGCCTCCTTCACCGACCTGGGCGACCCCGAGGGCGCGTTCGTGGGCCAGGGCCTGCCCGACCTCACCCCCGTCTACTTCGACCCCATGGCGGCGTCACGCCACGACCGGCCGCCGGTGACCTACCTCTGCGGGCGGCCGGGCAGCGGCAAGACCATGCTGCTGCAGCTGCTGTGCCTGCAGAGCGTGCTCATGGGCCACCGGGTGATCGTGGTGAACCCCAAGGGCTTCGACTCGCTCCAGCCGTTCGTCGACCTCGTCAACCGCGACACGGACTGGTCGGCCGAGCGGGTGTCGCTGGCGACGCTGGCGGCGGAGGAAGGCGGTGGCGCCTTCGACCCGTTCCGCTACGCCCGCCCCGACACCGCGGCCAGCATCGCCGCCAACTTCGTGACCACGGTCATCGACCTGGACCAGCGCCAGCGGACCGCCCTGCGGTTCGGGCTCAACCGGGGCGCGGTCGGCGGGGCCAGGTGCGTGGGCGAGGCGCTGAAATGTGTGGACGAGCCGGTCGTCGTCGACCTGGTGGAGAAGATGTGGGAGTCGACTCCGCTGTTCCAGCTGGCGGTGGGCATGCGGCCCCGGCCCCGCTTCGACGAGCACGAGCTGACGAGCGCGCTGACGCTGATCGAGTTCGACGTGGACCTGAACCTGCCGTCGCAGGTCAAGGAGGTCTACACCGACGCCGAGCGGATCAGCCTGGCCGCGATCCGCTGCGTGACCACGGCGTCGGTCGGGATCCTGTCGCTGTCCGATGGCGGGGTCATGGCGACGGACGAGGCGCACACGGTCCTGGGCCACGCCGACACGGTCCAGCTCAACTCCAAGATGATGCGCGAGGGGCGCTCGCTCAACGTCGGGCTGATCTACGCCTCGCAGCTGCCCTCCGACGTGCTGTCCAAGGGGATGGAGACCTACATCTCCCGGGTGTTCGCCATGGCCCTCGAGGACGACGTGGAGGCGGCCGCGGCCATCAAGCTGGTCGGCTTCGAGGTGACCGACGAGCGGATCCGCATGCTGCGGGACGCCGGCCCGCGGCGGCGCACCGCCGACTTCCCCGGACGAGCGGCGGTCTCACTGCACCGGGACCTGGGCGGGCGGCGGTCGGCCGTGCTGCACGACCCGATCCCCGACCGGGTGTTCCGAGCGTTCTCCACCAACGTCGACGACCGGAGGGCCCGCAGCGCCGAGCCGCAGGCCCGGGTGCCGGTGGCGTGAGGCAGGGAGGAAGGTTTGCCGTGACTGTGGCATCGAGGCTGCGCATCGTCGTGATCGGGCTCCCCGAGCTGGGCCACCTGCTGGAGGAGGCCCGGCCCCACGGCGCGGACGTCGTGACCGTCCCCCAGGGCTCGGACGTAGGCGCAGTCCTGGCCGACAAGGCCCGCGGCGCCACCCGCGACACCCTCCTGTTCGTGGTGGCCGACTGCGGCGACCAGGCCGTGAACGCCCTACCCGACACCCTCGCCCGAGCCGGGTACCGCGGCGTGGTCCTCACGGGCCTCCCCGGCGCCTCCGGCACCTTCTCTGCGCACGACAACGTGCACCTCCTACCGGCCCCGTTCTCGGCCAACGACGTCCTGGCCGCGTTGTCGGCCCTGCCCGGCGACGTCCCCTTCTTCCTCCCGGTCCCCGGCGGAGACCGCAGCTTCGGCCCCGTGGCCCGGGTCGTCACCCCCCACCCCACGGTGGCCGCGGCGGCTGCCGGCTCGGGGGGCCGGAAGGAGCGCAACGGCGTCCTGTACCCCCAACGCGAGGCAGCCGACAACGACCCCCTCGGCCCCCCGGTCAGGGTCCTTCCCCTGGACCCCCTGCCCGCGCCCCCGCCTCTCCCTCCATCGGCGATCCCCCCACCCCCGACGCTGGTCCCGACCGACGTGGACAAGGCAGACGACCCCCTGCCCGCCGGCGTAACCCCGATCTTCGCCACCCCACCCGGCGGCACCCCGTTGAGAGTGGCCCCCACCTTCCCAACCGCTCTCGCCCCGGAC
>JBKPRV010000513.1:0-4018 GCA_046734715.1 Actinomycetota bacterium
CGTGGTGGTGGTCGCGGGGCGGCCGGCCGCGCCGGAACGGTCCGGCGCGCCGTTGCCGCCACCGCACGCGGCAGCACACAGGGTGAGGACGGCGGCGGCCGCCAACCACCGGTCACGCATAGTGGCGACGGTAGCCCAGACCACTCAGTCCTCCAGGACCAGCTCGGTGAGGGCATCGAGCGCCACGTAGGTGGTCACCGGCGGCTCCCCACCACCCCGGACCACGGCGACGTCCTGTCCCACCGATCGCAGCACGCCGGCCACCGCCTCGCCGTCGCGGGTGACCAGCAGCACCCGCTCCCGATCGGCTGCCAGGCCCGCCGCGACGTCCCGCAGCAGCGGGCCGGAGGCGGCGCCGCCGAGCGGGCGGTCCCCCACCACCGGCGGCTCGCCCGGCGGGGTGCGCAGCGAGGTGACGGCGTCGAGCGCCACCAGGACCAGGCCGGTGGGTGCGTCGACCGCGACGAAGTCCGCCCCCAGCGCCCGCACCCGGCCCCCGTGCTGGCGGCCCGAGCTCGTGCGGACCGAGACCGCCGTGCGCGCCTCCAGCAGGTCGGCCAGCACGCCGACCAGCGTGGCGCCTTCCTCGGCCTGCCGGCGCAGCCACCACTCCCGCGCCCGCCGACGTGCCGCCTCGTCGACCCGGGCCTCGGAGGCCCAACGGTGCAGGCGCGCATCGAGACCGCCACCGGCCGGGCCGACCAGGGCACTCGCGTCCACGCCGTCGAACCGGCCGTCGTCCCCACGCACCACCGATCGGAACCTACCCCGCGGACATGCGCCGCCGGATCGCACCCGACACCGAAGCCGCGGTCGCTGTGAAGCGACGAACTACCCCGCAGGCGGATGCCGCCGGATCGCCTCCCGCACCTCGGCCGCGGTCACCGTGAACGGGTCGAACAACACGAGCCACCACGTGGCGCCGGCCTCCACCCATGGCCCGGGTGCGGCGGCGATGGTCCCCTGCACGGCCACGTCGAACGGCCCCGCCCCGGGCGGCCGGTGGGCGGCGACGACCTCCAGCATGGCCTTGAGGTCGTCGGGCGACTCCAACCCGATGGGAAACACTCCGTCGTAGCCCGCCGCCCGCCGCAACGGCGCCGTGAACCCGTGCCTGGCCCCCAACCACACCGGGATCCGGGGCTGCTGCACGGGCGGCGGCCCGAAGGCCACCCCGTCCGCGGTGTACGCCGGGCCGCCGTGATCGACCTGCTCGCCCGACCACAGCCGCACGAGCAGATCCAGCCCCTCGTCCAGCAGCCGCCCACGGGCCCGAGCGTCGGTCTCCTCCCCGAGGCCGCTCAGCTCCCGCCCGGGATCCCCGCCCAGGCCCGCCCCGAGCACCAGGCGCCCGCCCGACAGCCGGTCCAGGGTCACCGTCTCCCGGGCCAGCTTGTGGGGCCGGCGCCGCGGCACGGGCGTCACCATGGGGCCGATCCGCAGCCGCTCGGTCGAGCGGGCGACGGCCGCCAGCGTCACCCACGGGTCGGCTATCGCGGTCACCGGGGGCCGGTAGAGCATGTGGTCCCACACGAAGAAGCCGTCCCAGCCGGCCAGCTCGGCCTCGACTGCGAGGTCGGCCACCAGACCGGGATCGGACAGCTCTCCGAAGATGGGTAGGAAAAGGGCGGTACGGGCACGGGTGGTCACGGACGGCAGCGTAGGGGCCTAGGCTGGGATCCTCGTGGCGACCACCCAGGTCAAGATCTCCGTCCCCGGCAACCACCTCATGGCCGACCTGTTGGGCCAGCGTGACGAGTTGTTGCGTGTGGTCGAGTCGGCGTTCTCCGGGGTCGAGATCCACGTGCGGGGCAACGAGATCGCCATCACCGGCAACGAGGCCGACCGGGTCGGACACCTGTTCGAGGAGCTGGTGCTCCTGCTGGAGCGGGGCCAGCGGCTCGAGCCGGCCAGCGTCGTGCGCACGATCGACATGGTCCGGGCCGACGAGCGCCCCTCCGAGGTGCTGACGGCCGAGGTGCTGCGCTCGGCGCGGGGCCGAACCGTCCGCCCCAAGTCCGCGGGCCAGAAGCGCTACGTCGACGCCATCCGCGACAACGTGATCACCTTCGGGATCGGCCCGGCGGGCACGGGCAAGTCCTGGCTGGCCGTGGCGATGGCCGTGCAGGCGTTGCAGGCCAAGCAGGTCGACCGGATCATCCTCACCCGCCCCGCGGTCGAGGCCGGCGAGCGCCTGGGCTTCCTGCCCGGCGACCTGGCGGCCAAGATCGACCCCTACCTGCGGCCGCTGTACGACGCGCTCTACGACATGGTCGAGCCGGACGGCGCGCAGCGGCTGCTGGAGCGGGGGACGGTGGAGGTGGCGCCGCTGGCGTTCATGCGCGGGCGCACGCTGAACCAGAGCTTCATCATCCTCGACGAGGCCCAGAACACCACGCCCGAGCAGATGAAGATGTTCCTGACCCGCATCGGGTTCGGGTCCAAGGCGGTCGTCACCGCCGACATGACCCAGGTCGACCTGCCCACGGGACGCAGCGGCATGACCCATCTCGAACGGGTGCTGGGCGACATCGACGGCCTGTCGTTCGTGCGCCTGTCGTCCAAGGACGTGGTGCGCCACCACATCGTCCAGGACATCGTCGACGCCTACGAGCGAGCCGACCAGGCACGCGCCGCCCGGGCCGAGGGGTGAGCGCGTGAGCCCGCCCGAGATCCCCCCACCGGGAGCGTCGCGTCCCGGAGAGGACACCGACGTCCCGCGTCCGGCGCCCCGCCCGCCCCGGCGTGGTCCGGAGGGCGAGGTGCAGGTGTTCGGGGCGGACGAGCAGACCGCCGCGGGCGTCGACGTCGACCGCTGGGTGGCACTGGCACATGACGTGCTGGTGGCCGAGGGTGTCCAGGGCGACGCCGAGCTCTCACTGCTGTTCGTGGACGAGGCCACCATCGCCGAGCTCAACCACCGGTTCATGGACGCCGAGGGTCCCACCGATGTGCTCGCCTTCCCCATCGACGACCCGGTGGTGGCGGGACGGTGGCCCGACGCCAGCACGTCCGGCCCCGACCGCGACGATCCCGATCCCGGCGACCTGCCGCTGCTGCTCGGCGACGTGGTGGTGTGCCCGGCCGTGGCCGAGCGCCAGGCGCCGGCCCACGCGGGCAGCTACGAGGACGAGCTGGCGTTGCTGGTCGTGCACGGCGTGCTCCACGTTCTGGGGCACGACCACGACCAGCCGGAGGAGACCGCGCTCATGCAGGCACGCGAGCGCGAGCTGCTCGACCAGTTCCACCACCGGAGCTAGGCCGTGGCGGCGTTCCCCGGCCCGACGCTGGCGGTGACCTTCTCGGCCACGGACTTGTGGCTGCTGGCGGCGATCGGCGTGCTGCTGGTCTTCTCGCTGCTGCTGTCGGTGGCCGAGACCGCTCTGGTGCGGGTGCCCCGGCCCCGGGCGGAGGACCTGGCGGCCGAGGGCAAGCGGGGGGCCGACGCGCTGGTCCAGCTGCTGGCCCGACCGGAGCACGTCACGATGGTCGTGTTCCTCCTGGTGGCCTGCCAGCTGGTGGAGGCCACGCTGGTCGGCATCGTGGGGAACCGCGTGCTGGGGGTGCCGGGGCTGATCCTGGCCGTCGCCGTGAACGTCGTGATCGTGTTCGTGGTGGCGGAGACGGCCCCCAAGACCTGGGCGGTGCTCAACCCCGAGCGCGCCGCGCTGGCGGCCGCCCGGCCGGTCCGTCGCCTGGCGCAGTTCCTGCCGCTGCGGCTGGCCACCCGGGGGCTCATCGGGCTGGCCAACGTCGTGCTGCCGGGGCGGGGCCTGCAGCAGGGGCCGTTCGTGTCCTCCGAGGAGGAGCTGCTCGCGGTGGCCGAGGTGGGCGTCGAGGAGGGCGTGATCGAGGAGGACGAGCGCGCCCTCATCGAGTCGATCATCGAGTTCGGCGACACGCTGGTCCGGGAGGTCATGGTGCCCCGGCCCGACATGGTCACGGTGCGCGCCGGCTTCCGGGTGGCCGATGTGATCGAGGTGGTGCTGCTGAATGGATACAGCCGACTGCCTGTGTG
>JBKPRV010000514.1:0-24331 GCA_046734715.1 Actinomycetota bacterium
ACCTGGAGGTCATGGACACCTACGGCGAGGACGTCGAGGACGTCCCGAACGCCGCCGCCATGGGCGGCTACACCGTGATGTCGTCGCTCGCCCTCGCCCTCCAGGGGGTCTCGGGCGACGTCACCCCGGCGACCGCCGCGGCGACGATCAAGGGGATGTCGGAGTCCGACTTCCCCGGCGCCGACGGCCTCACCTTCCGGTGCGGCGGGACGGCGTTCGCGCCGCAGCCCGCCGTGTGCTCGAATGGGTCGTTGCGGGCCACGCTCGACGCTGACGGCTTCCCCGCTAGCTACGAGGCCGTCGACTCGACGGACATCCTGCCCTGACCTGCGGTGATGCGGGCCGGCCCGGGGAGCGCCGGCCCGCATCACGCGCATCCCACGAGCCGAAACAGCCGGAGGCCCACACTGTGGACCACATCGCATCACTCCTCCTGGGCCTCGGTGCCGGTGGGGTGTACGCCGCCCTGGCCCTGGCGCTGGTCATCACCTATCGAGCCTCGGGCGTCCTCAACTTCGCCACCGGGGCGATGGCGCTGTACGTGGCCTACACCTATGCCGGGCTGCGCCGGGGCGAGCTGCTCGTGCCCATCCCGGGGCTGCCGAAGACCATTGACCTCGGCCAGGAGCTCGGGTTCTGGCCGGCCGTGCTCATCTCGATGGTCGTCGCCGCCGTGCTCGGCGCGCTGCTCTACGCGCTGGTGTTTCGCCCGTTGCGCGATGCGCCCCCGCTGGCCAAGGCGGTGGCATCGCTCGGAGTCCTGGTGATCATCCAGGGCACGCTGGCCATCCGCCAGGGCACCAACGCGGTGAGCGTGCGGGCCATCTTCCCCGCCGAGCGCTGGGAGTGGAACGACGTGATCGTGCTGTCCGATCGGTTCTACCTGGCGGTCACCGTCGTCGGGCTGGCGCTCCTCGTGGGGGCCGGGTACCGGTTCACGCGCTTCGGGCTGCTGACGCGCGCCACCGCCGAATCGCAGACGGGGGCCTACGTCTCGCGCGTCTCGCCCGACCGCATCGCGCTGGTCAACTGGATGATCAGCGCCATGGTCGCCGGCATCGCCGGCATCCTCATCGCTCCCGTGAACCCGCTGACGCCGGTGACGTACACGCTGTTCGTCGTCCCCGCGCTGGCCGCTGCGGTGGTCGGGCGGTTCCAGTACCTGGTGCCGATCGTGGCCGCCGGCCTCGCCATCGGCATGCTGCAGTCCGAGGCGCTGTCACTGGTCGGCGATCACTCGTGGATGCCCCAGACCGGGGCGGCCGAGCTCGTGCCGCTGATCGTGATCATGGTGGCTCTCCTGGTGGTCGGGGGTGGGATGCCCGTACGCGGTGGCCCCATCCGGCAGCGACTGGGCCGGGCGCCCCGCCCGCGGTCGCTCCTGGGCCCCACGGTGGTCGGGACGATCGTCGGCGTCGGGGCCCTGGTGCTGACGCAGGGGACATGGCGGGCCGCCGTCATCGCCACGTTCATCTCCGCCATCATCGGGCTCTCGCTCGTGGTCGTGACGGGCTACGCCGGCCAGGTCTCACTGGCCCAACTGGCGCTGGCCGGGACCGCCGCCTTCACCCTCAGCTACCTCACCGAGAGCTGGGACCTGCCGTTCCCCATCGCGCCGGTGCTGGCCGCGCTGGTGGCCACCGCCATCGGGGTGGTGGTCGGCCTACCGGCGCTGCGGTTGAGCGGCCTCAGCCTCGGCGTCGTGACGCTGGCGCTCGCCTACGCCATCGAGGCCGTGTGGTTCCGCAACGCCGACATCGTGCCGAGCTCGGGGGCCCGCATCTCGTCCCCGTCGCTGTTCGGGATCGACCTCGGCATCGGGTCGGGCAAGGACTTCCCAAGGATCGAGTTCGGCCTGATCTGCCTGGCCACGCTGGTCGCGGTGGCCGTGAGCGTGGCCGCGCTGCGGCGCAGCACGCTCGGGTCCGCCATGCTGGCCGTCCGCGCCAACGAGCGCTCGGCCGCCGCCGCCGGGGTGAACGTGGTGCGGGTGAAGGTGCTCAGCTTCGCGCTGGCGTCGTTCATCGCCGGGTTGGGCGGCAGCCTGCTGGCCTACCGCCGCGGGGTCGTCACCTTCGACTCCTTCACCGCCATCGGCGGGCTGGCGCTGCTGTCCACGGCCTACCTCGCCGGCATCACGTCGGTCTGGGGCGGCATCAACGCCGGCATCCTGGCCGCCTCGGGCATCACCTTCATCGCGCTCGACCGCTGGGTGAACCTCGGCGAGTGGTTCCAGGTCATCAGCGGCGTCCTGCTCATCGTGACCCTCATCACCAACCCCGAGGGCATCGCGGCGGCGGGCCACGAGATCGCCGACCGCTGGGCCCGCTGGAAGGCGAGCCGGCGAGCGGGCGAAGTTGTGGCCGAGCGCCCGACGGTGGCGCCCGTCCCGCCTCCGGCCGTGGTGGCGGCAGACGGCAACGGGAGCGCCCTGCAGGTCGACCACCTCACCGTGCGCTACGGCGGCGTCGTCGCCGTGAGCGACGTGTCGCTCCGGGTCGAGCCGGGCCAGATCGTGGGCCTCATCGGGCCCAACGGGGCCGGCAAGACCAGCGTGATCGACGCCGTCACCGGCTTCGCCCCCGCCGCGGGGTCGGTCGAGCTGGCCGGGCGGAGCCTGACCGGGCTCGCCCCGCACGCCCGCGTGCGCGCCGGCCTCGCCCGCACGTTCCAGTCCCTCGAGCTCTACGACGACCTGTCGGTCGAGGAGAACGTCAGCGTGGCCGCGGTCGGCGGCCGGGAGGCCGAGCGCCGCGCCAAGGTGGCGCGCGCCCTCGCCGGCGTCGGGATCGCGGGGCTGGCCGAGCGCTCCGCCGGTGAGCTGAGCCAAGGCGAGCGCCAGCTCGTATCGATCGCGCGGGCCTGCGTCGGCGAGCCGGCGGTGCTGCTGCTCGACGAGCCGGCCGCCGGCCTCGACAGCGAAGAGAGCACCTGGCTCGGGGACCGGATCCGCAGCATCGGCACGGCGGGCACCGGCCTGCTGCTGGTCGATCACGACGTGAACCTGGTGCTGGGCGTCTGTGACCACGTGTACGTGCTCGACTTCGGGAAGGTGATAGCCGAGGGCCCACCGGAGGCGATCCGCGCCGATCGCACGGTCGCCGCCGCCTATCTCGGCACCATGCATGACGCCGAGGCGGTGACGGCATGAGTGTCGAGGACGCCACCCCCCGGTTCGAGTGCCAGGGCTTCACCGGCGGCCGGGGCTCGACCGTCGTGTTCCGCGACCTCGACCTCGCGGTGCAGGCCGGGACCGTGCTCGCGCTGTTGGGGCCGAACGGCGCCGGCAAGTCGACGCTGCTGCTGTCGCTGGCCGGGCTGCTCCCGGCCCGCTCCGGGGAAGCCCGCGTCGACGGGGTCGCGCTGCGCAACGGCAACGCGGTGGCCGCCAGCCGTGCCGGGGTCGTGCTCGTCCCCGACAACCGCTCGCTGTTCACCACGCTCACCGTCGAGGAGAACCTGGCAGTCGCCCGGCAGCGGGGAGGGCCCGCGCCCCGCGAGCTGGTCGAGGTGTTCCCCGCGCTGGAGAAGCGCTGGCGCCTGACCGCCGGTGCCCTCTCCGGTGGGGAGCAGCAGATGCTGGCCATGGCCCGGGCCCTCATCCAGCAGCCCAAGGTCCTGCTCGTGGACGAGATGAGCATGGGCCTGGCGCCTCTGGTGGTCGAGGCGCTGTTCGACACCGTGCGCAAGATCGCCCGGGACCATGGTGCCGCCATCGTCCTGGTCGAGCAGCACGTCAAGCTGGCGCTCGAGGTGGCCGACGAGGCCGCGGTACTCAACCGGGGCGCGATCGTGCTGCAGGGGCCGGCAGAGGAGCTGGGCCAGGACTCCAAGACGCTCGAACGCGCCTATCTCGGTGAGCTGGAGGTCGCGGGCGGGCACCCCGGATGACCACGGTCGGCATCGCCAGCGGGGGAGCGCGGGGCATGGGCCTGGCGTGCGCCCGGCGGATGCCCGACCTGGTGGACGTGGTGCTGCTGGTGGACCGGGACGAGGCGGGCTTGGCCGCCGCCGCGGCCGAGCTGGCGGCCTCCGGCGCCAACGTCGAACCGGCGGTGGCGGACGTGACGGACCAGAACGCCCTGGCCCGGCTGGCCGACCGCAGCGCCCGGCTGGGCACGCTCCGGGCCGTGGCCCACGCCGCTGGCGTGTCGCCCACCATGGCCGACTGGCGCGCCATGTTCACCGTCGACCTCGTGGGCACGGCCCGGCTGGCCGAGGCGCTGCGCCCGCTGGCCACCGCCGGGACCGCCCTGGTGTGCTTCGCCTCGATGGCCCCGGTGCTCGGCATCCGCGAGCCGCAAGCCGAGGCGGACGCGGCCCTGGACGAGCCGCTCGACGAGCGCCTGCTCGACCGCATCCACGCGGCCCTGGGCCCCGCGGTGGAGGACCCGGGCATGGCCTACGCCTGGGCCAAGCGCGGCGTCCAGCGCTTCGTGCAGGCCGAGGCCGTGCGCCTGGGCCCGGTCGGGGCCCGGGCCTGCTCGGTGTCGCCCGGCGTCATCGACACGGAGATGGGCCGCCAGGAGCGGGAGAGCCATCCGTTCATGGACGTCCTGGTGGAGCGGACGCCGCTAGGGCGCACGGGCCGGCCCGAGGAGCTGGCCGCGGTGGTGGCCTTCCTGCTGTCCGACGAGGCGAGCTTCCTCAACGGCACCGACCTGCTGGTGGACGGCGGCGTCTGCGCCGCCCTCCGCTGAGCTGTGCTGCCCGGAGGCCTCGCTGTCGAGCCGCGGCCCGGCCGCCAAATCGCGGACTCTTGGGCTGTGGCTCACGCCGTCTCGGCTCGGCCTCAGCGCAGGCGGGAGCGCGGGGTGGGCTCGAGCCGGAGCTGCAGCGCTGGCGAAGTGATGTTCGGGATCAGCGCGGTCGCAAGGTCGCGTGCGGCGCGGAGATCGGTGTCGGTAGGGGACCGCTGGACCCACACCACCACATGCTCACCGGTCCTGACCGGCAGCGCGGGGAAGGTGTTCTCACGCGGTTCCTCGACGAAGACCCCCAGCGGCGACGAGCCCGTCCCGGCGAGCGCCTGCAGGAGCGCGTCGACGACCGGAGCCTCCGCGGGCCGGTCCAGGGAGCACACCGTGACCACGACCAGGGTCGGCGGTGCCTCGTGCCGAGGCGGTAGCGGAGCGAAGCCCGACGCGGGCATCGCGGGCCGGAGGAGCAGAACGTCGTCGCTGTCGAGCATGGTGGCGTTGGCGGCCGGCCCGTGGGCCTGCCAGACCGGTCCCCCGTAGAAGGCCGCCAGGGCTTGCCGGCGGCGCACCATGTCGGGGAACCCGCGGAGCCAGACGAACCGGTCCGGCCGGTCGAGATCGCGGAACTGCCCGACGATCTCCATCCCGAGCGCCTCCTGCGACTCGACGAACTCCCGGTCGAACAGCTCGACCAGGACGTCGCGCCCGCCCGGTCGCAGCGTGTACTGACGGAGCTCGACCACACCCATCAGCTGGCGACTTCGATCCCACATAGTTCCGATTCGGAACCTAGAGAGTTCCGAATCGGAATGCAATAGGGTGGCGCCATGCGTTGGGCAGACATCGCCGACACCCGATGCTCGATCGCCCGAGCGCTGTCCGTCGTGGGTGACCGCTGGACCCTCCTGTTGCTCCGAGAGGCTTTCCTCGGGGCGCGGCGGTTCGAGGAGTACCGCGAGAACACCGGTGCCGCCCGCCACCTGGTGTCGGAACGCCTCGGCGTGCTGGTCGACCACGGAGTCCTGGAGCGGGTGCAGTATCGCGACCGTCCGGCGCGGTACGAGTACACGCTGACCGACAAGGGCTCCGGCCTCCACCCGGTGATCGTGTCGCTGCTCGCCTGGGGCGACCAGTGGATGCCGCACGAGGACGGCCGGTCATTGACCCTGGTGCACGAGCCGTGCGGCGCAACCGTGACGCCCGAGCTGCGGTGTCCGCACTGCGACGGCCGGATCGAGCCCGCCGACACGCGTCACATCGTCTCCGGGCGGGCGTGACGGCGGACTGTCTCTCAGGCCCGCACCGCCCGGACGGGCACGTTGGAATAGCCGGCGACGTTGGACATGTGGACCCGGCGCAGGCCGTCCTCATCGACCTCCAGCCGCTGCCAGCGGCGGGCCAGCTCCTCGATGGCGATGCGGCTCTCCATGCGGGCGAGGGCCGCGCCCAGGCAGGCGTGGACGCCGTGCCCCAGCCCGATGGCGACGTTGGGCGGGCGCTCGACGTCGAAGTCGTCGGGGCGGTCGAAGGCGCGGGGGTCACGGGTGGCCGCCCCGGTGATCAGCAGCACGGGGTGGCCCGCGGGGATGGTGCCGCCCTCGAACGTGCGGTCCTCGACCGAGAACCGCCCCTGGTACTGCGACGGCGGCAGGTAACGGAGGATCTCCTCCACCGCGCCCGGGATCTTGCCCGGATCGTCCTTGACCTTCTGCCACTGGTCGGGATGGCGGGAGAACAGCACCGCGGCGTTGCCCACCAGCTTGGTCACGGTCTCGGCCCCGGCCCCGCCCAGCAGGCCCGCGAACCCGGCGATCTCCCCGTCGTCGAGTCCGGTCTCCACGCCGTCACCGCGGTCGACGGTGACGTGGGTCAGGCGCGAGAGCATGTCGTCGGCCGGGTTCTGCCGCTTGGCGACCGAGAGCTCGTAGAAGTACATCGCCGACGCCAGGGACGCCTCCCGGGCTTCGGGTGTGGGCTCCATCTGGCCCTTCTCGCGGTGCAGGCTGATGTCGATCCACTCGCGCACCTGCTGGCTCCGCTCCGGGGGCACGCCCAGCATGCGGGCGATGATCTCGACCGGGAACGGTGCCGAGAAGTCGGTCACGACGTCGAAGTCGTCCCGCCCGTCGAGCCGGTCCAGGTGGGTGACGATGACCTCGCGGACCATCGGCTCCAGCTCGGTGACCGCGCGCGGTGTGAACACCCGGCTGACCAGCTTGCGGAACCGGTCGTGCTCGGGCGGGTCCATCATGATGATCATGCGGAAGCTGCGGATGGTCTCCGGGTCCTGCCTGAGCGTGGACAGGTCGACGCCGTGGGCGCTGGAGAAGCCCTGCCAGTCGCGGTGGGCCTGCACCACGTCCTCGAAGCGCGACAGGGCGTAGAACCCGTAGTGCTCGTTGTGGTACACGGGCGCCTCGTCGCGCAGCCGCCGGTACACCTCGGTGGGGTCGTTGAAGTAGTCGTCGGAGAAGGGGTCGAACTCGACGGCGACCGTGCTCACGGCGCGACCTGGTCGTGCACCGGCCGGGGGGCCACGGTGATCGAGGGCACCGACACGCCGGCGCCCTCGCTGAGCACCGCGTGGACCATGCCCACCAGCCGCTGGACGTCCATGATGGTGCCGCTCAGGTACTGGCGGGCGGCCCAGATGGGATAGACCTCGGCCACGACGTCGGGGTCCCACCCGTTGGCGAACTGGGTCATGCCGTCGCCGTCGCCCCCGGCGCAGTCGCCCACCACCAGCCGGGTGAAGCCGACGCCGGGGTGCTCGGCCCGCCAGGCGTCCACCAGCTTCTCCAGCGCCGCCTTGCTGACCGCATAGGCCCCGAGCCCGGGCCAGGGCGGGGTGTTCGAGGCGCTGACCGAGGACAGGTAGATGGCGGCGCCGGCCGACTCCGTGAGGTGGGAGATGGCCGCCGCCGTCACCAGCGAAGCGCCGGTGACGTTGGTGTCGAACACCCGGCGCCAGGTCTCGGCGTCGGTGTCCACGAGCTTGGCCAGCGGGCCGATCCCGGGGGCGTACACGAGGGCGTCGATCCCCCCGAGGCCACCCGCCGCCTCGGCCACCGCGGCCCGGCACGAGGCCTCGTCGGTGACGTCGCACTCGATCACCAGCGTGCCCGGGCCCGCCTCCTTGGCCGCGTCGTCCAGGAGCGACCGCCGCCGGGCCAGCAGCGCCACCTGGCCGCCGCGCTGGGCCAGCCCGATCCCGATGCAGCGACCCAGGCCGCTCGAAGCACCCACTACCACGGTTCGCACGTCCCGGTCCTCCCCTCGCGGATTGTGACCCAAATGTTAGAGCAGCACTAGCGACCGAGGAAGCCCCGCTCGAAGATGTGCGCGGCGGCGTCGATGGTGGGGGCGGGCCGCTCGCGGGACCCGAAGGTGGACAGCAGGGCCACCGCCATGACCGCCTCGGAGTCCACGTCGCCGAAGCCACGGGGCCTCAGGAGGTGCGCCACCCGCCGCCGGCCCCAATCGAAGGCGGCGGTGGAGTCGGCGCGGAACGTGGCGTCGGCGGCCGCGGCGTCGGCCCACAGCCGGATGATGGCCGCCTCGCCCGCCTGCGTGGCGTTGTAGCGCCGCAGCCAGCGCCGGAGCGCGGCGGTGCCGGTCACGCCGTCGGGCGTCCCCGCGGGGATGTCGACCAGGGCGGTCGACACCGTGCGGATCGCCTGCACCGCCAGGACCTGGGCGAACGCCTCCTTGGACTCGAAGTAGCGGTAGAAGGCCCCGTGGGACAGGCCGGCGGCGGCCACGACGTCGTTGATGCGGGTGTCGTGGTAGCCGCGGGACACGAACAGCTCCCGCCCCGCGTCCATCAGCGCCTGGAGGGTGCGCCGCCCCGCGGGGGTCAGGTCGTGGGTCCGGCCGTCGCCCTGGAGCGCGTCCTGCATGTGAGGGCTGAAGCTGAGCACCGGTGGCCGGCGCCGGGCGGGTTCGTGCACGTTCACCGCCTGCCGGCCGAACAGCGCCCGGTGCACGACGTCGGCCACCGCATCCTCGATCCGCTCGCGCGGGTAGGCGCTGGGCGCCGCGGCCCGCAGCATGCCGGCGACGTCGAAGGAGCGGGGCAGGCACTCCAGCAGCAGTGCGATCACCGGGTCGAGCTGGCGGGGCGGCAGGGTGGCGTCGGACAGCCGGGACCGGAAGGCGGCCACGTGCCGCTCGCCGGTGCTGGCCGCGCCGCCGGCCACCGCGGCGTCGCTCTCGGCTGCGGTCTGGAACACCAGGAACACCGGCTCGTAGCGCGCGTAGATGTCCGAGTAGCGGGCCACCCAGGCCCGGATCGACCGCCAGCCGTCCTCGTCCGGCGTGAGCAGGCTGAGCGCCTCGGTCGAGGCGCCCATCTGGCGCGCCACCTGCCCGGCGAGGTGCCGGAACACGTCCTCCTTGCCCGCGAAGTACTGGTAGAAGGACGCCCGCGAGCACCCGGCGAGCTCGGTGATGCGGGCGACTCCGCACTGGTGGTAGCCGTCCTCGCCGAACACCCGCAGCGCGGCGTCGACGATCCGCTGCTGGGTGCGCTGGCCCCGGGCGCCGACCCGCGGGTTGTCCGAGAACGGGGCGCGGCGGACCACCATGTCCGCCACGGTGTCCGCCCCGCCGTCGCCGGCGGCCTCCGGTCTACTGGTCGGCACGAACCTTGTCCTTGACCGCGGGGACGATGGGCGGGGCCTCCTTCCAGTTGGGGATGCCCGCGTCCTCCTTGGCGATCGGGTACTTGTCGTCGTTCACCTGGGCCCAGTGCGAGTGGTTCAGCTCGTGCAGCGTGAAGCAGGCGTTGAGGGCGTTGTAGAAGCCCATGTTGTCGACGCTCTGGTTGACGGCTTCCTTGATGAGCAGGGCCGACATGGTGGGGACCCGGGCGATGCGCTGGGCGAACTCCACCGTGCGGTCGGCCAGGTCCTCGGCCGGGAAGACCTTGGTCACCATGCCCAGGGCGTGGGCCTCGTCGGCGTCGATGGCGTCGCCGGTGAGCAGCAGCTCCTTGGCCTTGCGGGGGCCGAACTCCCAGGGGTGGGCGAAGTACTCGACGCCGCACATCCCCAGCCGGGTGCCGACCACGTCGGCGAAGCGGGTGCCCTCGGCGGCCACGATGAGGTCGCAGGCCCACAGCAGCATGAGGGCCGCGGCGTAGACGTCGCCGTGCGCCTGGCCGATGGTGATCTTGCGCAGGTTGCGCCAGCGCCGGGTGTTGTCGAAGAAGTAGTGCCACTCCTGCAGCATCAGGTTCTCGGCGCCCTTGCGGGTGGCGCCGTTGATGGTGCGGGTGGGGTGCTGGTGGGGGCCGGGGGTGTACTCCTCCATCGACACCTTCGAGCCCATGTCGTGGCCCGACGAGAACATGGGGCCCACCCCGCCGAGGATCACCACCCGCACGTCGTCGTCGGCCTCGGCCCGGAGGAAGGCGTCGTTCAGGTCGACGAGCATCCCGCGGTTCTGGGCGTTGCGGGCCTCCGGCCGGTTGAGCATGATGCGTGCGATCCGCCCCTCGTCGAGCGTCTCGTACAGCACGAACTTGTACTCGGACATCGTCCCTCCGGATGCAGGCCGGAAGTGCCTGGGTGCGACCCTTCCGAGTGTGACCCTACTGTTAGACGGCGCTCAAAGCACGAACTAGGATTGCCTGCTCATGGAACTGCGACCGGGACAGAAGCTGCACAGCGCCGTGAGCGACGCGCAGATGGTCGTCGTCAGGGCGCCGTCCGCCGCTGTCGCGCTC
This sequence comes from Actinomycetota bacterium, assembly GCA_046734715.1. Taxonomy (GTDB): domain Bacteria; phylum Actinomycetota; class Acidimicrobiia; order Acidimicrobiales; family VFJN01; genus ZC4RG19. Next base: position 10,429 of record JBKPRV010000514.1, read on the forward strand.
GCTTGCGGGGGTGCGGCCCTGCTGGCCGACGGGGAGGAGGGCGACGGCACCGCCACGCTCGACGCGTCGCTGGGCGACGGCCCGCTGCTCGGGAAGCGCTACGTGGACGACGAGACGGGCCTCGAGCTGCTGTGTGCCCGGGCCGGCGACGGGGCGTTGACGGCCGACGGCCGCCCGCTGGTGGTCAAGGGGGCCAAGCCCCTGCCCGCCTCCGACTGACGCCCGCGCTGACGCCATGAACCTGCTGCTCCTGCTGGACATGGTGGCCGCGGGGCGCGGCGACGAGGTGGCGGTGCAGGCGGGCGACGATCGGCTCACCGCCGCCGACCTGCTGGCCGCCGCCTGGGCCGGAGCCGACCTGGTCGACGGCGCTTCCGCCCTGGCCTACGTGGGCACCAACGGCCTGGCCTTCCCCATCGGGCTGTTCGCGGCCGCGGCCGCGGGCGTGCCCTTCGTCCCGCTGAACTACCGCCTCAGCGACGAGCAGCTCCACGACCTGCTGGCGCCCCTGGGCGACACCCTGGTGGTGGCCGAGGGCGACGCGGCCGAGGCGCTGGCGGCCCGGGGCCACCGGGTGATCACCGCCGAGGACTTCGTGGCCACCGCCCGCGCCGGCGGCGCGGGAGACGTGCCCGCCGACGGTGAGGGCGAAGCCGTGCTGCTCTACACCAGCGGCACCACCGCCGCCCCCAAGGCCGCGGTCCTGCGCCACCGCCACCTGGCCGCCTACGTGGTGGAGACGGTCGAGTTCGCAGGCGCCGGGCCGGACGAGGCCGTGCTGGTGAGCGTGCCGCCGTACCACGTCGCCGGTCTGGCCAACCTGCTGAGCAACCTCTACGCGGGCCGGCGGGTGGTCTACCTGGAGCAGTTCGACGCCGGCGCCTGGGTCGACGCGGTGCGGCGCGAGGGGATCACCAACGCCATGGTGGTGCCCACCATGCTGGCCCGCATCTGCGACGCCCTGGAGGCCGGCGGCGGGGAGCTGCCCACGCTGCGAGCGCTGTCCTACGGGGGGGCCCGCACTCCCGCCACCGTGCTGGAGCGGGCCATGCGGCTGCTGCCCGGCGCCGCCTTCACCAACGCCTACGGCCTCACCGAGACCAGCTCGACCATCGCGGTGCTGGGCCCCGACGACCACCGGGCCGCCCGCGACGGCGACCCCGTGGCGACCGCCCGGCTGGGCTCGGCCGGGCAGGTGCTGCCCGGCGTCGAGGTCCAGGTGCGCGACCCGTTGGGCGAGCCGCTGCCGGTGGGCGAGCCGGGCGAGATCTGGGTGCGGGGCGAGCAGGTGTCGGGCGAGTACGCCGGCCGCGAGGCCCCGCTCGACGCCGCCGGCTGGTTCCCCACGCGCGACCGCGGCTGGCTCGACGCCGACGGCTACCTGTTCATCGAGGGACGCAGCGACGACACCATCATCCGGGGTGGCGAGAACATCGCGCCGGCCGAGATCGAGGAGGTGCTGCTCCAGCACCCCGGCATCGCCCAGTGCGCGGTGGTGGGCGTCCCCGACGACGAATGGGGCCAGCGCATCGCGGCCGTGGTGGTGCCCCGGCCCGGGGTCACCCTCGACGCGGTCGAGGTCCAGGACTTCGCCCGGCGCTCGCTGCGGGGCTCGAAGACGCCGGAGATCGTCAGCTTCGTGGAGGCGCTGCCGTTCACCGAGACGGGCAAGCTGCTCCGGCGTGTGGTCCAGGCCGACCTGCTACCCTCCTGAAGCCGGTCGTGTGACCCGGTTGTTAGATTTCGGCGAGGGGGTTGGTCGTGGACATCGACGACATGGTGCTCGTGAGCGTGGACGACCACGTGGTCGAGCCGCCGCACGTGTTCGAGGGCCGGCTCCCCGCCGAGTACGCCGACCTGGCGCCGCAGTTCGTCACCCGGGCCGACGGCACCAACGCCTGGGTCTACGAGGGCCAGGAGATCAGCAACGTCGCCCTCAACGCGGTGGCCGGGCGCCCGCCCGAGGAGTACGGCATGGAGCCGACCTCCTTCGCCGAGCTGCGGGCCGGCTGCTATGACATCGACGCGCGGGTCAAGGACATGGACGCCAACGGCGTGCTCGGCTCGCTGTGCTTCCCCTCGTTCCCGCAGTTCTGCGGCCAGCTGTTCGCCCGCACCGAGGACAAGGACGTGGCCCTGGCCATGGTGCGGGCCTACAACGACTGGCACATCGAGGACTGGTGCGGGTCCCATCCCGGGCGCTTCATCCCCTGCTCGCTGCCGGCCATCTGGGACCCGCAGGTGCTGGCGGACGAGGTGCGGCGCACCGCCCGCATGGGCGCGCACGCCGTGACCTTCTCGGAGAACCCGTCCAAGCTGGGCTGGCCGAGCTTCCACTCCGACCACTGGAACCCGTTCTGGCAGGCCTGCTCGGACGAGAACGTGGTGGTGTGCCTGCACATCGGCTCGTCGTCGCAGCTGGTCATCACCGCCCCCGACGCGCCGATCGACTGCCTGATCACGCTCACGCCCATCAACATCGTGCAGGCCGCGGCCGACCTGATCTGGTCGCCGGTGCTGCGGGGCTTCCCCGACCTGAACATCGCGCTGTCCGAGGGCGGCATCGGCTGGATCCCGTACTTCCTCGAGCGGGTCGACTACAACTACCGCCGCCACCACGCCTGGACCGGGCAGGACTTCGGCGACAAGCTGCCGAGCGAGGTCTTCAACGAGCGCATCCTCACCTGCTTCATCGACGACAAGTTCGGCGTGGCTTCGCGCCAGTTCCTCAACATGGACCGGGTGATGTGGGAGTGCGACTACCCCCACTCCGACTCGACCTGGCCGTTCGCGCCCGAGGAGCTGGCCGTCCATTTCGACGGGGTGAGCGACCACGACATCGACCGCATGACCCACCTCAACGCCATGAAGCACTTCTCGTACGACCCGTTCAGCGTGCTGGGCGGCAAGGAGAGCTGCACGGTGGGCGCACTGCGAGCCAGTGCCGCGGGGCACGACGTCTCGATCCGCTCGGTGGCCGCCGGCAAGGTGGGCCAGCACGCCTCCCGCGCCGTCGACCTCGCGGTCCCCGGCCGCGGCTGATCCGCTGTCAGTCGAGCACGTCGCCGGCCCACGCCAGCAGCTGCGGCGCGAGCCGCGGCCAGCGCACGAACAGGCCCTCGCCCGCGCCGCCGGGCCGGGCGGCCGAGCGCTCGTTCCACTCGCCGTCGCCCCAGGGCGGCTCGACCAGCTGGGCCCGCGGCAGCAGGGCGGCGACCTGCTCGGAGGTGGCGCGGGTGTGGTTGGCGTCGCTGGCCCCGCTGCGGAACACCAGCGCCGGGATGTCCAGGCCGCGGGCGTCGTCATCGGGGAGGCCCGGGACCAGCTCGTTGCCGCACGGGCAGTAGGCCACCATCCAGCGCTCCAGGGTGGCGATGAACTCCCGGCGGTCCTGGTCGAGGAAGCGCTGCCGGTTGGCCGGGTTGCGCTCGATGACCTCGGCCCACTCCGGCAGGGCGACGACCGCCTCCATGCCGCCGGTCCAGGCGGCACGGATGGAGCCCCCGCAGTAGTGCGTGCCGAGCACCATGAGGCCGTACACGCCGCCGCTGATCCACCAGGCGGCCACCGCGGCGGCCACCTCGGGATGGCGGGTGGCGGTGAGCAGCGACACGCGGGAGCCGCCCGAGCCGCCAGCGATGACCGCGGGCGTCATGTCCAGGTGCGAGAGCAGGGCGGCGAGCGTGTCGGCCTGCATGGCCGATTCGGACGAACCGGTGAAGCACACGTCGGACTCCCCGGTGTTGGGGCGGTCCCAGATGAGCACCCGGTTGCCGGCGGCGGCGAGGGCCTCGGCCAGCTCGCGCACGCCCGGCGAGTCCTTGGGGAAACGGCCCCCCGGGGTGATGGCCCACGGCCGGCCCTCCCCGATGACCTCGTAGGCGATGGACAGGCCGTTCACCGTTGCAGTCGCCATCGGAGCGACACTACCATCGCCACAATGTCAGGGAGCACTCACTCACTTTCTCCCCGGGGAGCGGCATGACCACCACCACCGAGGCCTCTCCGTTCGCCGACCTGTTCATCGTGGACGCGGACCCCCACCGGGGAGCGGCATGACCACCACCACCGAAGCCTCTCCATTCGCCGATCTGTTCATCGTGGACGCGGACTCCCACTGGTCCGAGCCGCCGGACTTGTTCACCAGCCGGGCGCCGGCCGAGTTCCGGGACCGGGTGCCCCGGGTCGAAGTGGTCGACGGCCAGCGCATGTGGGTGTTCGACGGCCAGCCCGTCGGCCGCTTCAGCGCCGCAGGTGTGGTCGGGCGCGACGGGCACAAGGAGAGCGCCCACAAGGCCCTGCGCGAGTGGAGCATCGACGAGGTGCACGTCGGCGCCTATGACCCCAAGGTGCGGCTCGGCGTGCTCGACGAGTGCGGCATCGACGCGCAGATCATCTTCCCCAGCACCATCGGCCTCGGCGGGCAGGACCTCGGGCTGGTCGACGACGAGGCGCTGTGCCGGCTGGCCGTGGAGATCTACAACGACGGCATGGCCGAGATCCAGGCCGACTCGGGCAACCGCCTGCTGCCCCTGCCGCTCATGCCGGCCTGGAGCGTCGAGACCAGCGTGGCCGAGGCCCGGCGGGTGGCCGCCCTCGGGGCCCGCGGCATCAACATGACCTCCGACCCCCAGGACCTCGGCGCCCCCGACCTGGCCAGCCGGGACTGGGACCCGTTCTGGGCGGCGTGCACCGAGCTGCAGCTGCCGGTGCACTTCCACATCGGCGCCAGCGTCACGGGCATGTCCTTCTACCAGAAGTACGCCTGGGGGTCGCATCCCGAGAACACCAAGCTCGCCCTGGGCGGCACCCTGCTGTTCATCGGGAACGCCCGGGTGGTGTCCAACCTGATCCTGTCGGGCATGTTCGACCGCCATCCCGACCTCAAGATGGTGTCGGTCGAGAGCGGCGTCGGCTGGATCCCCTTCATCCTCGAGGCGCTCGACTACGAGATGGCCGAGAACGCCCCGCAGGAGTTCGCCCAGCTCGGCAAGCCGCCGTCGGAGTACTTCCGCAGCAACCTCTTCGCCACGTTCTGGTTCGAGAACAACCGCAACAAGCTGCCCGACCTCATCGAGGCGGTGGGTGAGGACAACATCCTGTTCGAGACCGACTTCCCGCACCCGACCTGCCTCTACCCCACGCCGCTCGACAGCGTGGCGGCCAAGATGGCCACGCTGGCCCCGGAGACACAGCGCAAGATCATGGGCGAGAACGCCCGGAAGCTCTACCGGCTCTGATGGACTCGATCGGCCACTGGATCGGGGGGCGGGCGGTGGCCGGCGCCTCGGGTCGCACCGCGCCCGTCTACGACCCGGCGCGGGGCGTGCAGACCGCGGAGGTGGCGCTCGCCTCCGCCGCCGAGGTCGACGGCGCGGTCAAGCTGGCGGCCGACGCCGCTGCCGCCTGGGGCGAGACGCCGTCCGTCCGGCGCTCCGGGATGCTGTTCCGGCTGCGCGAGCTGCTCGACGCCCAGCGCGACGACCTGGCCGCCGTCGTCACCCGCGAGCACGGCAAGGTGCTGGCCGACGCCCAGGGTGAAGTGGCGCGCGGCCTCGACAACGTCGAGTTCGCCTGCGGCATCCCCCACCTGCTCAAGGGCGCCCACTCGGCCGAGGTGTCGGGCGGGGTCGACGTCCACACCGTGCTCCAGCCGGTGGGGGTGGTGGCCGGCGTCACCCCGTTCAACTTCCCGGTGATGGTCCCGCTGTGGATGCTGGCCAACGCGCTGGCGTGCGGGAACGCGTTCGTGCTCAAGCCGTCGGAGAAGGACCCTTCGGCCTCGCTGCTGCTGGCCGACCTGGTGCAGCGGGCGGGGTTCCCGGACGGGAGCTTCACCGTGGTCCAAGGGGACGTGGAGGCGGTGGACTCCCTGCTGGAGCATCCCGACGTCGACGCGGTGTCGTTCGTCGGCAGCACCGCAGTGGCCCGGCACGTGTACGAGACCGCCACCCGCCACGGCAAGCGGGTCCAGGCCCTGGGCGGGGCCAAGAACCACATGGTGGTGCTGCCCGACGCCGACGTGGACGCGGCGGCCGACGCTGCGGTGTCGGCCGGGTACGGCTCGGCCGGCGAGCGCTGCATGGCCGTCTCGGTGGTGGTGGCGGTGGGCTCGGTGGCCGACTTGCTGGTCGACGCCATCGCCGCCCGCCTGCCGGGCGGGGTGGTCGGCCCCGGCGACGACCCGGCGTCGATGATGGGACCGCTGATCACCGACGAGCACCGCGAGCGGGTCCGCGCCTATGTCGCCGGCGCGGTCGGCGAGGGCGCCCGGGTGGTGGTCGACGGCTCCGCTGCCCCCACCGACAGCGACGGGTTCTTCCTCGGCTGCTCGCTGGTCGACGGGGTCGAGCCGGGCATGCGGGTCTACGACGACGAGATCTTCGGGCCGGTGCTGAGCGTCGTGCGGGTGGGCACGTTCGACGAGGCGGTGGCCCTGGTCAACGCCAACCCCTACGGCAACGGCGCCGCGGTGTTCACCCGCGACGGCGGCGCCGCCCGGCGCTTCGAGCGCACGGTGAAGGCCGGCATGGTGGGCGTCAACGTGCCCATCCCGGTCCCGGTGGCCTCGCACTCGTTCGGGGGCTGGAAGGCGTCGCTGTTCGGCGACCACCCCATCTACGGGCCCGAGGGCATCCGCTTCTACACCCGGCCGAAGGTGGTCACCTCCCGCTGGCCCGACCCCGCCTCCAGCGAGGTCGACCTCGGCTTCCCCCGCTCGGACTGATCGTCAGCCGCCTCTGGCTTCGACCAGCGCCCGGCGGTTGACCTTGGTGGCCTCGCTGCGGGGGATGGCGTCGACCAGCTCGACCGTCTTGGGCACCTTGTAGGGCGCCAGGCGGCGCTTCGCGTAGGCGATCACGTCGGCCTCGGCCACCGGTGCGCCGGGATCGGCGGGCTCCACGATGGCGTGCACCCGGCGGCCCCAGTCCGCGTCCCGCAGCCCCACCACCACGATGTCGGCGATCCCCGGGTGGTCGATGAGGGCGGTCTCGACCTCGGCCGGGAACACGTTGGCGCCGCCGCTCACGATCATGTCCACCCGCCGGTCCACCAGGAACAGGTAGCCGTCGGCGTCGAGGTAGCCGAGGTCGCCCACGGTCGCGAAGCCGTCGTCGGTCCCGTCCCGGGGGGCGGCGTCGCCGAGGTAGCGGTAGCCGGCGCTGAGGGGGGAGCGGAGGTAGATCTCGCCGATCTCGCCGGCGGGCACATCGTGCCCGGTTCCGTCGAGGATGCGGATCTCGGTGTCCCGCACGCCCCGGCCGACGCTGCCCTGGTGCGCCATCCACTCGTCGCCGAGCAGGCCGGTGAAGCCGAGGCCTTCGGTCATGCCGTAGACCATGAGGATCCGCTGGGCGCCGATCAGCCCCGCCCACCGGTGGACCAGCGACGGCGGCATGGGGGCCGCGCCCTGGAGGATCCAGTCGAGGCTCGACAGGTCCCGGTCGTCGACGCCGGGCAGGTCGGCCACCCGCTGGAGCATGGTGGGCGTGGCGGTGAAGTTCGAGATGCGGTGGCGCTCGATGAGGTCCACCACCAGGCCGGCGTCGAAGCGCTCGAGCACCACCAGCCGGTCGCCGGCCAGCAGGCTGAACAGCGTGGCGAACCCGTTGGCGTGGTACATCGGCGCAGGCACCAGGATGGTCTGGGGCCGGGGCACGGGGCGCCAGCCCTCCATGAACGCCGTGCCCAGCGCGCCGTCCCAGAGCGACGGGCGCTCGCTGAGGATGACCTTGGGCGTGCCGGTCGACCCGCTGCTGCAGATGCCGCTCACCTGCGGCGACACCGCGTCGGGCAAGTCGGGGCGGGGGCGGCCGGCGGTGGCGTCGATCCAGGAAACGTCCTCGGCCTCCAGCTGGACGCGGGGCTCGATGACGTCGCGGACCCGGGCCCGTTCCCAGTCGGGCAGGTCCCAGCGCACCGGGACGGGCACCGCGCCCAGCTTCCAGGCGGCCAGGGCGCTCAGCGTGAACGGCGGCGAGTTGCGAATGCCCAAGGACACCCGGTCGCCATGCGCCAGGCCGCGCTCGGCGAGCGCCCCGGCCAGCCGGCTCGACCGGTCGTCGAGCTCGCGCCAGGTCAGCTCGGTCTCGGTCCCGTCGGGCTCGACGTGGCAGTAGACCGGCTCGTCGGGGCGCTCCGCCGCCAGCTGCCGGATCCGCTGGGCGAAGCTGGGCCCTTCGGTCATAGCGGGATGCATGATATGTGAATGCTCACTAGTCACGTGCCTCTGGCCGGCGTCCGGGTCGTCGAGGTGGCCACGCACGTGTTCGCGCCGATGGCCGGCGCCATCCTGGCCGAGTGGGGCGCCGACGTCCTAAAGGTCGAGCCGCCCGGGACCGGCGATCCGTACCGCGGCCTGGTCACCACCGGCCTCCACCCGCTGCAGGCGGGGGTCGACCCCTACGTCCAGTCGGCCAACCGGGGCAAGCGCTCGCTGGGCATCGACGTCGAGCACTCCGAGGGCCGGGACCTGCTGGGCCGCCTGGTGCGGACGGCGGACGTGTTCGTCACCAGCCTTCGCCCCGGCGGGCGGGCCCGGTTGCGGATCGACGTCGAGGACGTGCGGGCCGACAACCCCGCGGTCGTCTACGTGCGGGCCTCCGCCTTCGGGCCCCGCGGCCCGGAGGCCCCGCGGGGTGGCTACGACGCCGGCGCCTTCTGGGCCCGGTCGGGCATGCAGCACGTGCTCACCCCCGCGGGCGCCGCCTATCCCCGGCCGGCGCCGCCCGCGTTCGGCGACCTGGCGGGCGCGCTCGCTCTCGCCGGGGCGGTGTGCGCGGCGCTGGTCCACCGGGCGGCCGGCGGCGAGCCGCCGGTGATCGACGGGTCGCTGCTCGCCGCCGGGCTGTGGCAGATCCAGCCCGACATCGTGAGCGCGGCGCCGGGGGGCGCGAGCGCCCAACCGCCGGCCGACCGGTACGAGGCGTCGAACCCGCTGATGCTGACGTACCGGACCGCCGACGACCGGTTCGTGGCGCTGACCATGCTGGCGTCCGACCGCCACTGGGCCGCGTTCTGCCGCGCCATCGGCGAGCCCGGGCGGGCCGGCGATCCCCGCTTCGCCGACGAGGGTGCCCGCCGCCGCCACGCCCGCGCCTGCGTGGAGTGGCTCGACGCGGTGTTCGCAGCCCGGGACCTGGACCACTGGCGCGAGGCGCTCGCCGGGTTCCCGGGGGAGTGGGCGCCGGTCCAGGTGCCCAGGGAGCTGCACGACGATCCCCAGGTCCGCGCCAACGGCTACATCGCCGAAGTCGATGTCGGCGGCGACGAGCCGCTGCCGATGGTCACCGTGCCGGTGCAGTTCGACGAGCAGCCGAGCCGGCCGGCCCGCGCCCCGGAGCACGGCGAGCACACCGAGTCCGTGCTGGAGGAGCTGGGCCTGTCGTGGGACGAGATCGGCGCGCTCAAGGACCGGGGGGCGATCCTCTAGGCCCTCACGGCCGGTGGCGGCCCCAGTCGTAGTCCACCGGGACCAGGAACGGCGCCGCCAGCTTCGGCACCACGTCGCCGTCCGCCCAGCGCTGCGCGAGGGCCGGTCGCAACCGCCCGACCGCGGCGATCGGGTCGTCGTCCAGGTAGCAGTAGGTGATCTGCCGGGCGTCGGACCGGCCCCACCAGGCGCCGGCCACGCCCGCCACCTCGGTCAGGGCCCCGGCCGGCGCCTCGCCCTCCTCCACCAGGAGGAAGACCCCGGTCACCGGGCGCCACGGCAGCACGTCGGCGGAGACGTCGATGCGGTCGGCGGCCGCGCTGCCGAGGAGGTCGTAGGTCGTGACCTCCACGCTGGGCAGCCGCCAGGCCATGCGCCCGGCGCCGGCCAGGTCGCGCGCCAGGTCGCCGAGCGCAACCACTGCGCCCGCGTCGGCGAACAGGTAGGTCATGACGTGGTCGACGCCGTCGTACCGGTCCTCGCTGGCCAGCCGGGCCGCCCGGCAGGCGGGCGTGGACACCAGGCGCTGGGCCCCTCGCAGCGAGGCGAGGCGGTGGATCTCGGGCCGGTGGTCGAGTGCGTGCCAGGCGAGATAGTCCGCGTCCCGGCCCTCCGGTTCGCGCCCCGCCATGGCCACGAACAGGGTCGTGACGTCGGGCATGGCCGCCAGTCTTGCCCGGTGACGCGACCCGAGTGTTAGTTTTCGACCGTGGGAGGACCGGAAGCATCTCCGTGCACCCTGCCCGCCCGGGCTTGGTGGGACGACCGGCTGGTCGCGTCCTCCACCGGTGCCGTCCGGGTGGACCAGGAGGGCGAAGCCCCGACGCTGTGGTTCCCCGCCGCCGACGTCCGCTTCGAGCAGGGCCGCGCCGACGGCGGGCACGACGACACCCCGGTCGGCACCGCCGAGACGTGGAGCATCGACGGCACGCCCGGCCTGCTCCGCACGCTCACCGAGCCGGCCTCCGGCTTCGAGTCGCTGCGGGGCTGGGCCTCGTTCGACCACGATCGGGCGCGGGTCGAGTTGGTGGACGGCGCCACGGTCAAGCGCTTCCCGAACTGGGGCGATGCCGCCGACCTGATCGACCTGCTGGACGTGAGGCCCGCCGGGGACGGCGGCTACGTGAGCGTCGCCCGGGCCGACTGGCGCCGCCCCGTGACCGATGGCAGCCAGATGCTGGCCCAGGCGCTGGTGGCCGCGAGCCGGCACACGGCCGGCCGCCGGGCCGTGTCGGCCCACATGGTGTTCATGCGGGCGGCCGATGCCCGCCGGCCGCTGCGCTTCGACCTCCAGGAGCTGAGAACGGGCCGGAACTTCACCACCCTGGCCGCCCATGTGAGCCAACAGGGGCGGGGCTGTGCGCACGGCACCCTGCTGCTCGACGCGACGGCGCCCGACGTCATCCGCCACGCGGTCGAGCGCCCGGACGTACCCGGGCCCGACGACAGCGAGCCCTACGACATGTCGGTCACTGGCCGCGACCTGCGCATCGTGGACGGCGCCTACACCGGCGACCCCGACGCACCCGCGGGCCCGCCGGTGCTCGACGCCTGGGTGCGGTTCCGGGACGTGCCCGACGACCCGGCGCTCCACGCGGCGTTGCTGGCCCAGTTCACCGGGCACCTCTCGATCGCGGCCGGGCTGCGCCCGCACGAGGGGATCGGCCAGCGCCAGGCCCACCGGACGCTGTCGACCGCCATCAACGCCATCGCCCTGTCGCTGCACGCGGACGTGCGGGCCGACCGCTGGATGCTCTACCGGCACCGCTCGACGTTCGCCGGCGATGGCATGACCCACGCCGAGTGCCGCGTGCACGACGAGGACGGCGCCCTGCTCGCCTCGTTCTCGGTGGACGCCATGGTGCGCCGGTTCGCCATGGGCGGCCCCGCCGCCGACGACAGGACCGCGCTGTGAGCCTCACGTCGGGACGCGGGCCACTCGGCCCTCGCCCGGCGGGGCGCTTCAGCCCGCCGGTGCCGTCCGGGACGGTGTACGTCGAGCCCTTCCGCCGCCGGGTGCGGGCCGAGGCGGGCGGCCGCACCGTCGTGGACTGCGAGCGGGCGCTGCTGGTCCACCGGCCAGGCGCGCCGCCTAGCTTCGCCTTCCCGGCGGCCGACGTGCAGGTGCCGGCGGCCGAGCCCGAGCCCGAGGCGCCGGGCTACGTGCGGGTCTCGTGGGACGCGGTGGACGCCTGGTACGAGGAGGACGAGCAGGTCTTCATGCACCCCCGCAACCCTTACCACCGGGTCGACTGCGTGCGCACCCGGCGGCGGCTGCGGGTGGAGGTGATGGGGACCTCCCTCGTCGACACGGACGAGACCGTCGGCGTCTACGAGACCGCGCTCGAGCCGCGCCTCTACGTCGGCCGCGAGCACATCCGCATGGATCTGCTGGTGCCGAGCCCGACGACGACGTACTGCCCCTACAAGGGCACCGCGTCGTACTGGACCGCGATGGTGGGTGATGTCACGGTGGCCGACGTGGCCTGGTCGTACGACGACCCGCTGCCCGAGAGCCTCACGCTGGGCAGCATGCTCAGCTTCGACGAGGCCCGGGCCACGGTCAGCGCCGAGCTCCCGCCCCCGGCCTCACCACCCGACCCGGCCGCTCGTCCGTGAGCTCGTCCGCCTCGACCAGGGCCCGCCCGTTGACGAGCGTGAGGTCGTAGCCGTGGGCCCGCTGGACGTAGCGCTGGGCGCCGAGGGGGAAGTCGGCCACCATCTCCGGCGCGTCGAGGCCGAGGCGGTCGAGGTCGATGACGTTGAGATCGGCGGGGGCACCGGGGGCGAGCACGCCCCGGTCGGGGATCCCGTACAGCTCGGCTCCCTCCCGGGTCAGCTTGGCGACCGCCCGGCCGACGTCCAGCAGGCCCCGCTCGCGCACCCAGTGCTCGAGCAGGTAGGTGGTCTGGCCCGCGTCCATGGTCAGCGCCACGTGGGCGCCCGCATCCGCCACCCCGACCACCACGTCGGGGTTGGTCAGCATCTGGGCCACCGCGTCGAGGTCCTGGTTGAGCACGGGGTAGTAGAGGAGGCCCCGACCGCCCGTCTCCACGGTGAAGGCGAGGAAGGCCCCGGCGGGCGTCGTCTGCCGGCGCTCGGCCTCGGCGGCCAGGCTGTTGGCGGGAGCGACGTCGTAGCGGGCCCGCCCCGGGGGCAGCAGGTAGAGCCGGCCGGGGTCCTTGGGTGCCAGGGGGCCGGACAGGTCCCGGGGCTCGTCGGCCTCGTCCTGCAGCCGGCGCCGGTAGCCCTCGTCGGCCAGGGCCGCGACCCTCGCCTCCCGGGGCCGGGCCATCAGCTCGGCCCAGGCGGGGAGGTCGTCGTAGGGTGTGCGGCCCACCAGCCCGTAGACGATCCCGGTGCCGCGGGCGGAGGTCTGGGGCCGCAGGTCGGCGCCCCGGGCCCGGGCCCCGGCCACCTCGTCCATCACCCACGCCCACAGGCCCGGGCGGCGGTCGCTCTGCGTGATGGTGAAGGTGAGCGGCCGGCTCGCGGCCCGGCTGACCGCCTCCATCCAGGCCATCTCGGCCACCGAGTTCTGGCGCTCGGGCCCGTCGCGCTCGCCGATGCGGGGGACCACCTCGATGGTGCCCCGGCCCCGCTCGGCCAGGGCGCCGGCCAGGGCCGCCAGCTCGTCGGGCCGGGCGAACGTGCCGGGGATGGGCCGGCCGTCGGGCACGGTGTGCAGGAAGCTGCGGGAGGTGGAGAAGCCCAGCGCGCCGCCGTCGATGGCCTCGCCCACCAGCGCCGCCATGCGGGCCATGTCGTCGTCGGTCGCGGGCGCGTCGTCCAGGCTGCGGGGGCCCATGACGTAGTAGCGCAGGGCGGCATGGCCGACCATGCCGCCGGCGTTGACGCCGAGCGGGCGCTGGTCGAGGGCGCGCAGGTAGTCCCCGTAGGTCTCCCAGCTCCAGTCGAGCCCGGCCATGATCGTGTCGGCGGGGATGTCCTCGACCGCCTCCATCATCCCGGCCAGGTAGCCCTCCTCGCCGGGGCGAACCGGGGCGAAGGTGACGCCGCAGTTGCCCAGCACCACGGTGGTGACCCCGTGCCAGCACGACGAGCTGGCCACCGGGTCCCAGAAGAGCTGGGCGTCGAGGTGGGTGTGGACGTCGACGAAGCCGGGCGTGACCAGGCGGTCACGGGCGTCCACCTCGCGCCGGCCCCGCTCGGGCACCTCGCCCACCGCGGTGATCCGGTCGCCGTCGACGGCCACGTCGGCGGGCCGCGGCGCGGCCCCGGTGCCGTCGGCGACCTGGCCCCCGCGGATCACGATGTCGTGCACCGGCGCACCCTTCCTCCCCCACGCGTTCCTAAGATGGGCTCATTATGAGTGAGTCCTCACTAGATTACGCGCGCCTGCTGTCCGGGGTCGACACGCTGTGCGAGCTGCTGGTGGCGCGGCGGGCGCTCGACGCCCGCGACGGGCTCGACACCGCCACGTTCGTGTCCGGCTACCCCGGGTCGCCG
>JBKPRV010000515.1:0-9083 GCA_046734715.1 Actinomycetota bacterium
GCCCACGCCGGCCGCCCCGAGCGCGAGGCCCAGGAGCACCGCGATCCACTCCAGCCGCACCGGTGTCACCAGATCGGCGAGGGCCAGCAGCGCCACCCACACGGTGCCGGTGAAGGCCTCGACCCGCTCGCCGTTGTTGAACACCGGACCGTTCCCAGCCCGGATCTGCTGCACGACCCGCATGTAGATGAACCCGTCGTCGGTGATCCAGCGGTTCACCCAGCCGGCGCAGAGATAGCCCGCGACCGGTGCCGCGTAGAGCGCTCCCTGCAGCCCCCGGCGCCACCCCGGACGAGCCGCCGGCTCGCGCTCCACCTCCACCGCTCCGGCCGCCCCGACGGCGAGGCCTGGGTCCATGACACTCAGCGCGTCCCCGGTGATGCCCACGCGCCCGTGCCCCCGCGGATCAGGACCCGGGGTCCGGTGTGGGGGCCAGCGGGGGCGGCGACGCAGCGCGCAGGTCCACCGCGTGCTCGTAGAGCTCGACGTCGAGCGCGTTGTCGCGGGCGATGCGCTCCCGGAAGTCGTCGGTCGCCGGGAACGGTGTCGTGCGATTCGCGAACCTCGGCCTCCCCAGGCTCCAGCCGAACCGGCGCGTCAGCTCGTCGCAGAAGTCGTCGAAGTGCTCCTGCACGCCCCACACGCCGATCCGCTCCGCCAGGTTCCGCTTGGCGCGTTCCAGGTGGCTGGGTTCGAAGTCGACCACGCTCAGCATCCCGTCGGTCATCTCCTCGGGCGTGATCGAGAGCATCTTGACCATGTGGTTGTGGATCAGGCACGGGAACCGGATCGGGTCCTCGTAGATGCGCTCCAGCGGCTGGTCACGGCACATGGGCTCCTGCTCGCGCATGTGCCGCAGCGACGACAGCGTGCGCTCGACCGGGTCGCGCAGCACCGTGATGGTGGTGAACGGCACGCCGAGCAGGTCGGTGGTGCACAGCGGGAAGTGGCCCGCGATCAGCCGGATCTCGCGGCCGCGCTCCCGGAACTGCTCGCGCAGCCGGTCGACGAACAGGCTCGCCTTGTGCGCCTTCTGCTCTGCCCGCCTCGGGTAGACGGCCTCGAGGGGGAACTGCTCCAGAAGCCGCTGGTAGAGCGCGGTGCCGGCCGTCTTGTGCATGTGCACGAAGAACCAGCGCTGCGGCTCGACCCGGCTGGTCACGGCTGGGCCCGCCGCAGGTAGCCACCCCCGTTGAAGGTGACCGTGTAGCGCTCCCGGGCGCGGTCGGCCACGAAGTCCAGGTGATGGCCGAGGATGGCGACCACCGCCTCATGGGGCCCCGGGCCGTAGCCCGACTCGACCGGTCGCCCGTTGACCACGGTGTTCTCGACCACGACGTAGCCCCCCACCGGGACCAGCGGGGCGTAGTGCTCGAAGGCGCCGACGACCCGTCCGACGTGGCCGACGCCGAGGATCACCAGCGCGTTCGCCGGCTCCGGCGCCAGCGCCGCCACCTGCGCGGCCACGGCGGGGTCCTCGGGCGGCCCGGCTACGTGGGTGACCCGGGGGTGCTCGGGACGGCCCGAGGGCTCGTCGCCGCCCACCGCCACGACCCGCCCGACCCCGAGCTGATCGCAGACGGAGGCGGCGAACAGCGCCCGGCCCGCGAGGCCCTCGTCGTCGGCCGCCAGCACCACGAGACCCGGCCGGAGCTCCGAGATGAGCTCCTGGTAGACGTGGAGGTCGGCGGGATACCGGTTGACCGGGTGGCCCAGCCAACTGGACTCCCGCCAGGCCTGGTGGTCCCACACGGCCTCGATCGCCGCCAGCTTCACCTCGTCCGGCGGCGGCAGGGGCGGCGCGTCGACCTGCGTGGGGTCCCGCATCGTGCCGAAGCCGAGCTTGAGCACGCGCCGCGACCGCGTGCGGCGGGCGGCCTTGGTGGCCATCGCCCCGACGAAGTGGACGGGCCGGTCGACGCCGAGCAGCGGCCGGCCCCGGAGGTCCTCGAAGTGCTGCCGGTACGAGACGACCCGCTGGCGGCGGGCTGCGTCGTCGGCGACGTTCGTCGTCGTCCCCCCGTGGAACTGGTGGAACGTGCCCTCGCCCACCATGCTCGCCGCCGTGACGTCGGGCGACAGGGCGAGCCGCTCGAACAGGTCGAGGTTGGCGTAGCCGCCCCCCGGCATGGAGAAGCTCTCGTCGAACCCGCCGATCTGCTCGAGGAGCTTGCGGGGGACGAACAGGCAGTTGCTCTCGACGATGCCGTCGAACCAGTCGCGGTCGCCGATGAAGTGCCCGATCTCGAAGAGCCGGTAGCCGTCGACCGGCCAGTCGATCGCCCGGAAGAGGCGGTCCTCGGCGCGCTGGTCGTACCCCGCCTGCTGGGCATCGCCCTGCTGGCCCGGCCCGACGTACCACTGCTGCGTGGCCACGACCGCCGGGGCGTAGGTGTCGAGCGCCTTCATGCCGAAGCGCAGCACGCCCGGCGTCAGGACATGAGCACCATCGATCATCAGGGCGATCGCATCGCCGCGGGCGGCCGCGAGCCCGGCGTGGACCACCCCGGGGGGCGCGGCGTGGGCCTCGCCCACCGGCTCCAGCAGACGGAACTCGGGCCCGAAAGACGCCACGAACTCCGGCGAGAGCCGCTCGTCGGGATCGGAGCCGTTGTCGACGACGAGCACCTCGTAGTCGAGGTCCTCGATGCCGCGCTGGTAGGAGCGGGCCAGCGACTGGAGCGTGCGGGCGGCCTCCCGCCGCATGTTGTAGAAGACGACCACCACGGACAGCTCGACCGAGGACGGCGGCGCCGGCGGCGCCAGCGGCGGGTGCTGCCGCGGCTTGGCGACGAAGACCCCGGCGTCGGCCGTGTCGCTGGCCTGTCCCGGCGGCCCGGCGTGCGCCCACGCGATCGAGTTCCAGTCGATCCGCTCGATCGGCGCGGTCATGCCCAGCCGCCGGCGAGCCGCGGCGATCGCCTCGCCGGTCGCCGGGTCGGCGATGCCCGACACGATGACCTGCGCATCCGGCGAGAGCCGGCCCGCCAGCAGTTCGAGCAGCGCGGCCGCGTCGGTCCCCAGCCCCTCACCCAGCCGCAGTACGGCCAGCGGGCCGGGCGGCGCATCCCGGAGCGTGTCGGCGGGCGGCCCGTGCAGAAAGCGCACCTGGTCGTCGAGCAGGCCGAAGCGAGAGAACCCGTCGCGCACCAGGTTCAGGTCGCTGGTCAGGAGGCGCAGCTTGGCCGGCAGCTCGTCCGCGGGTGCGGCGCCGTCGCCCCTCGCCGTGGCCCGGAAGGGATCGGCCAGCCACACCTGGCGGTCGGTCACCTCGTGGGCCGCCAGGGTCGCCCGCAGCAGGATGCCCCCGCCCCCACCGCCGACACCCACCTCGGCGAAGTCGCCGGGGACCCGGGCGGCCAGCGCGCCCGCCGCGGCGTCGCCCAGCCGATCGAGCTGGGCCCGGCCCATCGTCGTGAGCGCCAGGTTCCCGAGACCGTCGTCGATGGGCCGGCCCGCCTCGCGGGCCCGGACGAGGCGCCGGTGGCGGAGCGGCACGGTGCGGACCGGGTCCCTCACGATCCGCGGGTCGGGCGGCGCGCCCTCCAGGCCCAGGAGGTAGATGGCGCGCAGCTCGTGGGCCAGGTCGCCTTCGCCGAGCAGCACATCCTTGACGAGCCCGACGTAGCGGTCGGCCCCCCGGTGGACCTGGTCCTCCAGCATCTTGATCCAGGCCTGGGTGAAGATGGCCTCGTCGACCCGGATGCGCTCGGCCAGGTCGATTGTCTCGACGTGGCCCTCATCGCTCTCGAGGCGGTCGAGCAGCGCCGCCAGCGCCGGGTTGCCGTCGACGACCCGCTGCTCGGCGACGATCGCCAGGCCGTAGTAGATGGGCACGACGACGACCCGCAGCGGCTGGTCGTGCTCGGCCACGAAGTCGTCGACCGCGGTCATGACGCCGTTGCGAGGACCGCCCTCATGCTCCGCGTTGGCCATGTCGCGGTTCATGCCGGCGTTGCCGACCAGGGCGGAGCGCCCCGGGCGCATCCCTCCGCGCCGGTAGGGCTGGCGGAACTCCCCGGGGATCCTCTCCGGGGCGTAGTACAGGTCCCTCCGGCCGTAGGGCCAGCCGACGTCGTGGAGGATCAGCACCGGCAGCGCGACCCCGGCGGTGCGCGAGGTCTCGGCCAGGACCCGCAGCTCGTTGTGGACCGTGTACCAGTTGTGATCGCCGTCGACGAGCACGACGTCGGCCGGCGGGAGGCCGGGCAGCACGTCCAGGCTCGTGCCGAGGTGGAAGTGGTACCGGCCCGGGAAGGCCCGCTCGTGCTCGGCCGGGTCGAACTGGGGCAGCGGGTCGATGACGTGCAGCTCGCACTCGGACCCCAGCCGTTTCAGCATGCGCGCCGTCGTCTCGCCGCGCAGCGCACCGATCTCGACGATGCGGCGTGCGCCCGCCGCGTCGATCGCCGGTGCGATCACATCGTCCCAGAGCGGGAACATCCCCGAGCAGCCCTCCCCACGTGGCCAGAGGGGGACGATGCTAGCAACGGGCCGTGGCCGCGACCTGGTCGATCAGGTCTCGCGCCGCATCCAGCTGCGTCGGGGACCCGGGTCGGGCGCGGGCGGCGCCGGGCTCCAGTCCGACGGGTTCGACCGTCCGAGGTTGTGCACGATGTGCAGCGGGCTGCCGTCGAGGGGCGGCGGCCGCGACCACCGGACCTGCCGGATCGGTCCGATCCGCTCGTACTCGCGCCGGAACGCGTCGTTCACCTCGGCCTGGGTGAGCCCGAGCGCGTACCGGGCGCGGTGAAGGTGCGCCGGCAGCCGCAGGGGTGTCACCTGGATCACGATGTCCGGATCCACCCGCTGGCGGAGCGCCCGGACGTCGGTGACGCCCGGGATCCAGGGCGTCGCCTGGAGGACCACGTGAACCCCGCGCGCGGCCAGCTCGTGGAGGGCGTCCAGGCGGGCGGCGGCCGAGGGCGCCCCGGGCTCGAGCCGGGCGATCACGTCGCCGTCCAGCGTGTTGAGCGAGATCTGGATGAGGCAACCGCGCCGGGTGAGCAGGTCCGCGTCACGCACCACCGTCGTGCCCTTGGTGACGAGCCGGAACGGGAGCGCCCGCTCGTCGAGCACCTCGAGCGCCCGGCGGGTGACGCCGAGCTCGGCCTCCGGGCTCGGGTAGACGTCGGCGTAGGGGCCGACGACCACCCGGTCGATCTCGCCGATCTCGTCGAGCTCGCGCCCCAACTCCGGCACGAGCCTGTCGGGCGGGACCCGCGGCGTCGACCGTCCCTGAGCCGAGGTGATGCAGTACGTGCAGCGGATGTCGCAGGCCACATAGGTGTTGATCGCCCACGCGTCACTGACGGTGTGGCGCTCGACGAGTGGCAGCCGAGGGCTCACCTCGACGCGCATGCGCGTACCCCCCCAGACGCGAACGCCCGGATGGTAGTTCGCAGTGGTGCGCTATGGTCGACCGCGCCTGTGCACGACCGCTTGGGGGCCCGATGGGAGACACATCCGCTTCTTTCGAGACCGACGTCGCAGGTCCGCTCGTCGCGTCGGCCGCGGACGCAGCTCTCGCCCGCGCCGATGAGCTCGCCGCCGCCGGGCGGTGTCTCGACGCCATCGACGTCCTGCGCGGAGTCCGTGCAGAGGACGGCGACCCCGACGTCGACCGGCGCCTCACGGCCCTGCGCCACCAGGCGTTTCGCGAGCTGGCCGCCAGCGACGAGCCGCGGCCCGCGGCGCTGACCCCGGCGCCATCGCCGGTTCCGGCCGGCACGCTGGCCGAGATCGAGCCGGCCGAGCTGACGGCAGCGGTGGTCCGCCGAGCAATCGAGGGCTGCGGCGGCCTGCTGGTGCGCGGCCTGCTGGCCGACCACGTCGACCAACTGGTGCACGGCATCGACACCGCGTTCGCGGCCCGCGAGCGCGGTCGCGGCGAGCACGCCGGCGCGTGGTACCACCCGCTCTGGCTCGAACGGGCCGAGGCGCAGTCGCTCGGGCGCAACTGGGTCGCCGGCGGCAGCGCGCTGCTGGCCTGCGACAGCCCCCGTGTCGTGAACGACGTCCTCGACCTGTACGAGCAGATCGGGCTGCGGCGAGTGGTGAACGAGTACCTGCAGGAACGGCCAGTGCTGTCGGCCAACAAGTGCACGCTCCGGCACGTCCCGCCCGAGTCCGGCACCGACTGGCACCAGGACGGCGCCTTCCTCGGCAAGGGCATCAAGGCCCTCAACGTCTGGGTGGCCCTGACCGATTGCGGCATCGACGCACCCGGCCTCGACCTCGTGCCCCTGCGGCTCGACGACGTCCTGCCCACCGGGACCGGCGGGGCCTACTTCGACTGGGCGGTCGGGCCCGAGGTGGTGGCCGGGCTGGAGGATCGTGCTCCCGTCGTCCGGCCCACGTTCCGCGCGGGCGACGTCATGCTGTTCGACGAGCTGTTCCTCCACCGGACCGCGGTCGACGAGGCGATGACCGAGCGCCGCTACGCCATCGAGGCCTGGTTCTTCGCGCCGTCGGCCTACCCCTCGGGCCAGGTGCCACTGGTCTGGTGAGCGCCGTGCCCGATCGATCCCCACAACTCGACCTCGACGTCTCGGTCACCTGGACCGCCGACGACGAGCCCACCGTCCGCGGCACGGATTTCGCCGCGGTCGAGTTCGGGAGCGGGCTCTGTCGAGACCACTTTGCGTCGCGGGAGCGTCCGTGACCAAGAGCGATCACTCCGCTCACCGCGACGCCAGCGCCGTCGACGGCCTGCTCACCGAGGCCGACCGACTCGCCGGCGCGGGTCACGGGCTCCAGGCGATCGAGCTGCTGACCGAGGCCAACCGGCCCCGCCGCGACGCCGACCTGGAGCAGCGCCTCGTGGGGTTGCGCCATCAGGTCTTCGCCACCTTGCCCCGCCGACCTCCGGCCGAGGCGCACGTCGAGGTCGAGCCGGAGGAGCCGCCGGGTCCTCTGGCGCCCACGAAGCCTGACGATCTCACGGTCGACGCCCTGCGGCGCGGCCTGGCGCAGCATGGCTGCGTCCTCGTCCGGGGCCTGATCCCGCCGGAGCGGGCGGACGCCCTGGCCCGCGGCATCGACCGGGCGCTCGACGCCTACGACGCGTGCGCCGACCAACCCCGCGGCACGTCGGCACCTCCGTGGTACGTGCCCTTCGACGCGGACACCCGCAAGTACCGCGTGGGCGGCCGGCGGGGGTGGGTGCGGGCCAGCGGCGCGCTGTGGACCGCCGACTCGCCCCGCATGCTCTTCGAGCTCCTCGACCTCGTCGACGCAACGGGCATCGGCGCCCTGGTCGAGGGGTACTTCGGCGAGCGGCCGGCCCTGTCCGCCAACAAGTGCACGCTGCGGCGCGTGCCGGTGGACGCGAGCACGAACTGGCACCAGGACGGGGCATTCCTCGGGCGTGATGTGCGCACGCTCAACCTGTGGCTGGCGCTCTCGCCCTGCGGCGCCGACGCCCCCGGCCTCGACATCGTCCCCCGGCGATTCGACGACATCCTGCCCACCGGCACCGACGGCGCCCTCTTCGACTGGTCGGTGTCGCCCACCCTGGTCGAGCAGGCGGCGGGCGGGCCGGACGCGATCGTGCGCCCCGAGTTCGAGCCCGGTGATGCGCTGCTGTTCGACCACCTCTTCGTGCACCGCACCGCCGTCGGGCCTGACATGACCCGCGAGCGGTGGGCGATGGAGACGTGGTTCTTCGCCCCCGCCACCTATCCGGACGGGCAGATCCCCCTCGCGTACTGAACCTGCCCGGCCGAGGCGTCAGCCGCGGCCGGCGGCGGCGACCACGACCCGGGCCGCATCCCTCGGGATCACGATGACCCTCTGGCCCGCATCGCCCCCCTCGGGGGGATCGAGCACCAGGAGCGGGAACGGCGGTCCCGCCCCCAGGCCCCGGAGGGCCTGGACGAGCTCGAGCACGATCCCCAGGCTCTCGCGGATGGTCATCCCCGCTGCCTCGGCGGCCCGGGCGACGGTGATGGGTTCGTCGTCGACGGCGCCGAGCGCGACGGTCCTGAGAACGGTCCGGGACGCGTCGTCGAGCTGCCCGTAGAGCTCGGCGACCGCGTCCTCGCTCCAGTCGGCGGGCATCTCGCCCGTCACCCGCCAGGTGACGTAGAACCGCACCTGCTCCTCGAGCTCCTCCGGGACAGGCACCATCACAACGTTGTCCACGGTGCTACTCCCAGCCCGTCCGCTCGTCGCCGGTCAGTTCGCAGCCACCCGGGACGGCGCGACGGGATCAGGCGCGCGCTGGGCCTGCCGCTCCCGGAAGTTCACGCTGAAGAACCGCCGGCGATCGAGGCCGTGGAAGCTGGCGTGGACCAGGCGATAGTCCCAGATCAGGATGTCGCCAGGGTCGGAGTCGACGACGACGGCCGGGATCTCGGTGCTGTCGACGCCGAAGACATCCGCCGCCTTGCCGAACTCGCGGAGCGCCCCCCGCACGTCCCGAGCGTACGGGCTCTCCCAGTAGTGCGTGCCCGGCAGCACCCGGATCGCACCGGAGTCGGCGCGGAGCGTATCGAGGTAGAAGGAGAGCTTGACGTGGCGCACGGTCATCGGCGCCGCGAACGTGTCGGCATGCCACTCGCTGTGGCAGAACGCTAGGTTCCCGTCACTCTCGGCGTACTCGGCATCGTCACCGAGTATGGCCTTGGCGACCCCCAGGATCCGCTCGTCCTCGGGCAGGCGGGCAAGGGTCGGGTGGTAGTCGACGAACCTCGGGATGATCACTCTTCGGTCGTTGCGGTGAAGCGCCTCGTTCATGTCCAGTCGGAGGTTGCCCTCGTCGGCGAACACCGCCTCGAACGCCTCGGTGATCTCCCCGATCTCGTCGGCGAAGAGCCCCGGCAGGCGCAGGAAGCCGAACGTCTGCAGGAAGGTGAGCTGCTGCTCCGTGATTGCCCCCATCACCGCGCGAGGCTAGCCGCGCGGTGGCGGTCTGTCGCCAAGCCGGGGGTGCTACTCGTCGGCCCGCGGCGGCCAGGTGGCGCCGGGCACGGTGCCGTCGGCCTGGGGGTGGCGCCGGCGCCAGCGCAACCACTCCCGCAGGAGCCTCTCGAAGTCCTCGTCGGATATCGCGTGGTACGACCTGTCTCTTATACACATCT
>JBKPRV010000516.1:0-4530 GCA_046734715.1 Actinomycetota bacterium
CCGGAGGTGTCGCCGGGGTGGTGCTGGGCGCGGCCGTCACCGCCGTCTACGACGTTGCGCGCGGCTGGGACATCGTCCTTCCGACCGCCGGCCTCGCCGGCGGCATCCTCGCCGCGCTCGCGATCGGCGCCGTCGCCGGCCTCTACCCCGCCACCCGGGCCGCCCGCCTTGCCCCCACCGACGCCCTCAGGACCGTCTGATGACCACGTACCACCTCACCCGCCGACTCCGCGATCGGGCCGCCCGCCCACGCATACTCCTGGTGGCCGGCGCCCTGCTGGTCGCGGCCGCGCTCACGCTCACCGTCGTCGTGGGCGGGGACGGCGCCACCGGGAGCACCCGGCTCGGCCCGACCGTGACCGCCGAGCCCCGTGACCTCGCCACCACCCTGGAAGCGTCCGGCTCCCTGCAACGGTCGGACGAACAGGTCGTCGCGCACGCGTCGGCGCTCCCGTCCGGCTCGGGTGGCGACGGCGACAGCCTCCCGACCGAGCCTGTCTCCTACGTGCCGGACCCTGACCCCACCAGCCCGTCGAGCAGCTCGTCGACGACCAGCACCACGTCCACGACCGACCCGTGCTCGCCCACCAGCACCGCGCCCACCTCGACGTCGACATCGACGTCGAGCAGCACGACGACCACGCCGTGTCCCCCGACCTCGACCACCACCTCCACCACGTCGACCACCGCGCCCAGCACACCGCCCGACGTCGGCGACGTCGGTGACGGTGAGGGCGCCGCTCCGGCCAACCGACCCGACGGAGGGTTTGGTCCGGCGGGGTCGTCGCCCGGCGGAGGCTCCGGTCCTGCTGGGTCGTCGCCCGGCGGAGGGTCCGGTCCTGCTGGGTCGTCGCCCGGCGGAGGCGGGGACGGCGGTGGTGGCGATGATGGCGGCGACGTGCCCTCGGCCGTGTTGACCGGCCTGCTCGACGTGGGGGCCACCGCCGGCCGGGGCACGGTGCTCTACACCGCCGACGAGCAGCCGGTCGTCGCCCTGATCGGCGACCTGCCCGCCTGGCGGACGCTGGAGCAGGGCGTCGCCGACGGCGACGACGTCCGCCAGCTGGAGGAGAACCTCGCCGCGCTGGGCTACGGCGACGACCTCGACGTCGACGAGTCCTTCACGGCCGAGACCGCCGCGGCGGTCGAGGCCTGGGAGACCGGCCTGGGCCGCGCCTCACCCGACGGCGTGGTGACGCTAGGCGACGTCGTGTTCCTCACCGAGCCCGGCGACGTCCTCGGCCACGAGGCCTCGGTCGGCGACACCCTCGGGGCCGGGTCGCCAGTGCTCACCATCGGCTCCGAGCAGCGCATCGTCGTGGCCGACGTCGACGCCACCGAGGCCGGCGGCTGGACCCCCGGCTCGACCGTCGAGCTCGAGTGGGCCGACGGGACCACCACCGAGGGCACCGTGATCGGCACCGGCAAGGACGTGACCGACGGCCGGGTCGAGCTGAGCGTCGCCGTCGGCGCCGGGGACTCGGGCGCCGGCGAACGGCGCAGCGGCGCCGAGGCCACCGTCACCCTGGTCGACGCCCGGCGTGACGGCGTGGTCGCCGTGCCCGTCGCCGCCATCATCGACGACGAAGGGTCACCCGCGGTGCGCGTGGTCCAGCCCGACGGTCCCGACCGCACCAGCCGGGTCGAGACCGGGCTCGTCGCCGACGGCTGGATCGAGATCACCGCCGGCCTCGACGGCGGCGAGGAGATCCGTCTCCCCGGCTGACCGACCCCGCACGAGCCCCATCCAGAGGTGCAGGCCCATGGCCGCAGAACAGATCGACCAGATGCTTCGGAGGATCGGCGAGGTGATCGGTCCCCCGGAGAGCGAGTCCCGCGAAGACCGTCAACGCCGACTGAGGGCCGCCGCCAGGCGCCGCGAGCTGCTCCGGGCCAGAGCGGCCGCCCGCCCCACCGCCGACCAGCGGACTGCGTGATGTCCGCGTCGCGCGTCCGCCGCCTCCGGCCCGAGAGCATCACCGGCCATTCCCCCGTCGCCGCTACCCGGCAGCGGTCGCCCGGCACGCTCGACCTCTGGATCCACCGGCGCGGCGCGATCGTCGAGCTGAGCCTCTTCGGCGAGCTCGACATGGCCACGGCCCCTCGCCTCACCCAAGCCATGGCCTGGCTCCGCACGAGCAGCGGCCCCGCGACCACCATCGTGATCGACACGACCGGCGTCGACTTCCTGGCTGCCGCCGGGTACCACGCGCTGCAAGCGGCGCTCGTACGCCCCAATGGCCTCTGGGACCCCCGCGTCGCCCTCGTCCTGGGGCCGGTCATCACCCGCTTCGAAGCCGCGATCTCCGCTCAGCCCTGGCCGGCCCGGACGTCGACCGCGGCCTATGACCCGCACCAACGGGGCGAGAACCGGCGTGACCTCTGACTGTGTTGGGCGCCACGATGGAGACGGAGGAGATGGGATGGACCTCGAACTGATCAACCTCGACAGCCCGACGGAGACGCGCGTCTTCGAGAACGGCCGGTTCGAGCTCTACCGAGTCGGCCCGTCGACTCTCGGTCGAGCGACGTACGAGCCCGGCTGGCGCTGGTCCGAACATGTCGGTCCCACCGTGGGCAGCTCACTCTGCGATGTCGAGCACGTCGGCCTCGTGCTTCAGGGCAAAGCGATGGTGAAGATGGCCGACGGCAGCGAGAAGCTGATGGTGGCGGGCACGTTCTTCTACGTGCCTCCTGGGCACGACAGTTGGGTGGTGGGCGACGAGCCGTATGTTTCGCTGCACATCCTCGGCAGTGAGACGTACGCGAGCCCGTCCGCGTGAGAGCACGTGCCGTGGAGCAGGTCATCCGGATGCCGAGGATCGCGATCTGGGGGGCCGGCGGGATCGGCGGGTTCTTCGGCGGGCGGCTCGCCGCGGCCGGCTGCGAGGTCGGCTTCATAGCCCGGGGAGCGCACCTGGAGGCCATCCGGCGCGATGGGCTGCGGGTCGAGAGCGTCGACGGTGACTTCACCGTGACGCCGTCGATCGCCACCGACGATCCGGCGGAGATCGGGCCGGTCGACGTCGTCATCCTCGGCGTGAAGACGTGGCACCTGCCCGAGGTGATGGCCGGCCTCGGTCCTCTGCTTGGATCCGATACCGCGGTGGTCACCACCCAGAACGGCGTCGAGGCGCCCGGCGAGGTGGCCGCGGAGGTGGGCGAGAGCCGGGTGCTGCCGGGCATCGCCAAGGTGTTCACCGAGGTGGCCGGCCCCGGCGTCATCCGCCATGCCGGCGGCCCGGGATCCCTTGCCTTCGCCGAGTGGGATGGCAGCACCAGCGCACGCGTCAAGGACCTGCGGGCGACGCTCGCCCATGCCGGCGTCGCTCTGGAGGAGCCAGAGGACATCTGGCTCGCATTGTGGATCAAGTTCCTGTTCGTCGTGCCGCTCGGTGGAGTGGGCGCGGTCGCCCAGGCGCCGGTGGGCGTCGTGCGATCGATGCCCTCGACCCGAGCGCTGCTGACAGCCGGGATGCGCGAGGTCCGGGACATCGGCCGGGCAAGGGGGATCGGGTTCCCGGACGAGATCGTCGAGAGCACCTTGGGGTTCGTCGACCAGCAGCCTCCCGCCGGGCTGTCGTCTCTGCAACGGGACATCGCCGCCGGCCGTCCTTCGGAGCTCGAAGCGTGGAGCGGTGCCGTGCACCGGCTCGGCCAGGAAGCCGGCGTGGAGACGCCGGTCAACACGTTCGTCTACTCGGTGCTGCTGCCCCGGGAGCAGCGGGCGCGCGGCCAGCTCGACTTCTGACCCGGCGGCGTTGACCCAGGCGGCTTGCCCGTCCTCAGCCCACTGCTCGAAAGTGGCGAGCGCGGGTCCATTCTTGACACCGAGCGCGGCGAGTTCCTTGGCCCGACGGGATATGGCCCCGTCGTCGAGGTCGAAGTGCTCGTCGATGTACCGCGCCCCGGTGTGCAGACCCTCCAAGAGCGGCGGCGTGATCCCAAACGCGCCGAACGCCCGCAGCCGGGCGCCCCGATAATCGTGCTCGTCGTCGGGGGCGAGGCGCTTGTCGGCAGTAAGCAGCGCGTCGATGACATCAGGAAACTCGAGCACACCCCGACGGGGAAGTTCGTTTGTGTCCGGACGGGCCTGTGGGCTGAAGGCGGTGGTCGAGTGGCCAACATGGCTCTATGACGACCGACGACGTCACCCCGTTCAAGCTCGATGTTCCCGCGGAGGCACTCGATGATCTCCGCACGCGTCTGTATGCCACTCGATGGCCGGAGCCAGCGACGGACCCGGCGCAGGGCGTTGCCCTCGAAGCGTTACAGGCGCTGTGCGCGTACTGGGCTGATGGCTACGACTGGCGGAGGGCCGAGGCTCGGCTGAACAGCATCGGGCAGTTCCGCACCACGATGGATGGGCTCGGCATTCACTTCTTGCACGCGCGATCGACCGAGCCGGGGGCGCTCCCGCTCTTGCTGACTCACGGCTGGCCCGGCTCGGTGATCGAGTTGCTCGAGGTGATCCGGCCGCTCAACGATGCAGGCTTCCACTGTGTGGTGCCATCCCTGCCCGGCTACGGC
>JBKPRV010000517.1:0-3120 GCA_046734715.1 Actinomycetota bacterium
GCTGCGGGCCGCGTCCTCGCCCGCCTGCGACGCGGCGCTGGCCGACATCGAGGAGGCCGTGGGCGACCGGCGGGTGATCGCCCGGGTCGACCGGATCGAGCTGTCCAAGAACCTGCTGCGAGGATTCCTGTCCTTCGACGACCTGCTGGACCGTTATCCCGGCTGGCGCGAGCGGGTGGTGTTCGTCGCCTCGGTCTACCCGTCGCGCACGGGTGTGCCCGCCTACCTCCAGTACCAGGACGAGGTGGAACGGCTGGTGGCCCGGGTCAACGACCGCTGGGCGACGCCGGGGTGGACGCCCATCATCTACGACACCCGGGACGACTACCCGCGCTCGGTGGCGGTGCTGCGCCGGGCGGACGTGCTGCTGGTGAACCCCATCCGTGACGGCCTCAACCTGGTGGCCAAGGAGGGCGGCATCGTCAACCAGCGGGACGCGGTCCTATGCCTGTCCCGCGAGGCGGGCGTGTGGGACGAGGTGGGCGAGGCCGCGGTGCAGGTCCCGCCGTTCGACGTGGCGGGCACGGCCGACGCCCTCGACCTGACCCTGCGCATGGAGCCGGAGGAGCGCAAGGCCCGCGCCGAGCTGCTGCGCTCCCTGGCGTCGGCCCGCAAGCCGGCGGACTGGCTGGCAGACCAGCTGGCGGCGGCGGGCTAGACCAGGCGGCGCAGCAGGGCGACCACACCGCCGGGGTCGTCGACCAGGAGGTCGGCCCGTTCCAGCAGCTCAGGAGGCGCCTCGGGGCTCGCGACCGCCACCCGGAGCGTATGCACGCCGGCGGCCGCCAAGCGGTCGAGCGCGTCGAACGCGGGCAGGTCGCCCTGGTCGTCGCCCGCGTAGCAGACGGCCGCCAGCCCGGCGGTGAGGGCCTCCAGCGCCGTGCCCTTGTCGACGGCGATGGGCGGGTGCAGCTCGACCGACATCTTGGCCGGCCGCGCCACCAGGCCCGACCGGGCCGCCTGCTTCTCGGCCCACGCCACGACGGCCGGACCGACGTCGGGCCGGGTGCGGTAGTGGAGCGTGAGCGACAGGCCCTTGGGCTCGACCACCATGCCCTCCGGCCCCCGGTCGACCGAGATGCGGGCGACGTCCGCCACCACCTCGCGCCAGGCGCCCGCTCCCGGGAGGTCGCTGCGGACCCCGTCCCGAATCACCTCCAACCCGTAGAGCCCCGACAACGCCACGCTGGGCGGCAGCAGCAGCCGCAGGAAGTCGACCGGCCGGCCCGACATCACCGCCACCAGGCCCAAACGGCCCGCCAGCCGGTCCAGCAGCTCGACCGCGCCGTCGACCGGTCGCGCTTCGGCCGCCACGTCCACGATGGGCGACAGCGTGCCGTCGAAGTCCAGCACCACCGCCGCCAGGGCGGGGCGCTCGGCGAACGGCGCCAGCGGGTCCACTCGGCGGCGGGCGGCTAGCCCTCGGCGATATCGGTGCCCAGCAGCACCAGGATGTTCGCCCCGGCCAGGTCGACCGGCGGCGGGTCCGTCATCGGCTTCACCGACTCGGGCGGCAGGCCCAGCTCGGTGGCCAGCCGTGCGGCCTCCTGCTCGTAGCCCGCCGTGGGCAGGATCTCGGTGCTGGTCAGCTCCATGCCCTCGGGCGCGTTCGCGGGCTCGAGCGCCTGGTAGGACGCCGCCGTGATGCGGTCGGTCTGGGTGCGGGCCGCGCCCTGGACACCGGAGGCATTGACCACGATCACCACGACCTCGCTCTGCGGGCGGATCGGCGGCGCAGTCGTGTCGCTGGACTCCGGCGACGTGGAGCCGGCGGCATCCTCGCTGGTGGTGTCGGTGGTCTCGACGACGATCCCCGACCCGCTGTCGTCGATGGCGCGGAGCAGGAAGAACCCCAGCACGGCGGCCACGGCCACCAGCACGACCCCCCGCACGGGGCTGGGACGGGTGGGCCCGGTCGGCGGTCGCTCGGTCGTCTGCATGCGGCTGATCCTCCTCAGCGCCCGTGGCCGAAGGTCGGCCCGCCCTCGACGCGGGCCCGGCGCCGCTCCTGGCGGGCGCGGCGCAGCCGGTGGACCACGAGGGGGTCGTAGTCACCGGCCTCGGGATCGTCGAGGAGCTGGTTCAGCAGTCGGTAGTAGCGGGTGGGTGAGAGGTGGAGCCGGTCGCGGATGGCGTCCCCTTTGGTCGAGGGAACCAGCCACCACCCTCGCTCGAAGTCGAGGATCGCCCGGTCACGATCGCTGAGTGCCACTCGGGTAAGGCTGGCCTGGTGTCCTGCGCGATGCAAGCACCCCCGCGGCGGCCCGCCCGCAGGCGGCGGGCCGGTATCGTCCGAAGGTCGCCCGAGTAGCTCAGTCGGCCAGAGCAGGCGCCTTGTAAGCGTCAGGTCGCGGGTTCGACTCCCGCCTCGGGCTCAACGCCGCTTCCGGGCGATCTCGAAGCAGGCCAGGGCGGCCGCGGCCGACACGTTGAGTGACCCGACGCGACCCAGCAGGGGGATGGCCACGACCTCGTCGCAGCGCTCGCGCACCAGCCGCGACAGCCCCCGGCCCTCGGCCCCCAGCACCAGGCACACCGGCCCGTCCGCCCCGGCCACGTCGTACAGGCTGGTGGAGGCGGCCCCGTCGAGGCCCACCACGTGCACGCCCGCGTCCCGCATCCGGGCCAGCGCCGCGGGCAGCCCGCCCACGACGGCCATGGGCACGTGCTCGATCGCCCCGGCCGCCGCCTTGGTGGCCGCGGGGGTGACGTGCACCGCCCGGTGACGGGGCAGGACCGCCCCGGTCACCCCGGCACACTCGGCCGAGCGCAGGATCGCCCCCAGATTGCCGGGATCGGTCACCCCGTCCAGGGCGACGAGGAACGCCGCCGGTCCCCCCGTCAGGTCGTCGAGATCGGCCTCGGGCAACGGCGCGGCCAGCGCGAGCACCCCCTGCGGCGCCTCGCACCGAGCCTGGGCCGCGAAGCGCCCCTTGCTGACCGGCAGCACGCTCACCCGCCGGCCCGCCGCGAGCTCCCGGATGTCGGCGAGGATCGGCGCGCTGTCGCCCTCGTCGACCATCCACACCTCCCGCACGCGTCGCCGGCCGGCCAGCAACAGCTCGCGCACCGCCTGGCGCCCCTCGACCTGGTCGCCCCCCAACCCCCGCGCCGCCGACC
>JBKPRV010000518.1:0-11741 GCA_046734715.1 Actinomycetota bacterium
GTTGAGGTAGCGCTCGATCTCGGCCTGCGCCGGCATCAGCTCGGTCCAGTCCCACTCCTGCTCGAGGTCGGGGAACTTGGTGAACATGTACTCGACCGACTGGATGTCGACCCGGGCGCCCGGGTAGCGGTTCCAGTACCACGTGCCGCCCACGCCCGCGCCCCGTTCGAAGACCCGAACCGACCAGCCCGCCTCTCGCAGCTTGTAGAGCGCGTACAGCCCCGCGAAGCCGGCGCCGATGACGACGACGTCGGCGTCGACATCGCGGGCGCCCTGCGACTCGATCCGGTCGAGCGCCTGCTCGCTGTCGCTCATCTTCGCAGTGTGTCAGATCATCGCGTCGAGGGGCCGAGGCCTGCCCGGCACGGGCTGCGACGGGCCCAGACGGCGATGAGGGGATCGCCCCGGTGGTCCGGCGGGGTGCGCCGGTCGATCGTCGGCTCGTCCCAGCCTCCCGACTCCCGGAAGTACGCGGCCACGATCTCGGCCCGACCCTGGTCCGAGGCGGCCAGCCAGCCCCGGATCGCCTTGGTCGGGAACAGGCGGTTCGAGAACGTGCACACGAACGGGCCCCCGGGCCGCAGCACCCGCCCCACGTCGCGGAACACCTCCACCGGGCGCAGGAGGTAGTCGACCGACACGCAACACACGACCGCGTCGAAGGCGCCGTCGTCGAAGGGCAGGACCGGGTCGGCGTTGAGGTCGTGCACGATCGTGGCGGTGGCCGCGGGGTTGGCGGCCAGCTCCGCCTCGTTCATCCCCAGCACGGTGAGGCGGGCCGGCGCCACCCGGAAGTGGGACACCCAGGACCCCATGAGATCCAGGACGTCACCGTGGATCCCGAGCGCGTCGTAGAGCGCGCCGACGGCGGCGATGGCGGCATCGTCGATGTGCGTGACGAACCGGGCCATCGAGTAGAAGCGAGCGTCGGGCGAGGCATCGATGCGGTCGAAGAAGCCCTCGGGGAACGGACCCGTACCCATGGCCGGCGAGGCTAGGCGGCGCCTCGTCAAGAGCGCCGGTTGTAGCGCCGACCGCGGGTGGCAGCGGGTGATGCCGCGCCGCCGCGGCACCACCCGCGCCATGGCTCCTAGGCGACCGGCGGCGACGCCGCCGCTGCGGCCGTCAGCACGTCGGCGTCCTCGGGGAGGAGGACCCCACGACGCAGGCGGCCGCCTACGCCATCCGCCACGGCCTCGGATCCGCCTGACGAAGCTGGTCCGCGTTACCGGGTGGCGTCCTCGTGCAGGAGGGAGACGAGGGTGTCGATGTCGAGGCGGTCGAAGGCGTCGACGTAGCGCGTGAGGAGGGCGTCGTGGTCGTCGCCGGCCGGCGGCCGAGCCGGGGCGGCGGAGGCGGGGACACATGTGGCGAGGGTGGCGCGGGCTCGTTGCCGGGCGCTGTTCACGGCGGCGACGGTGGTGCCCAGGCGTTCGGCGACCTCGACCGAGCGCCACCGCAGGACGTCACACAGGATCAGCACGGCCCGCTGGCGGGGCGGGAGGTGTTGGTGGGCGGCGACGAAGGCGAGGCGGATCGCCTCCCGCCGGATCGCCAGCTCGGCGGGGTCGACCGTGTCCCCACTGCCGGGGGAGTCGGCGGTCGCGGGGACGAGCGCACGGGCGCCCGCGGATTCGGCCGGCGAGCCGGACCGGAGGTCGATCGGCTCGGCGCGGCGCCGCTGCGAGGCCAGGAAATCGAGGCAGACGTTGGTGGCGATCCGGTACATCCAGGAGTGCGGGCTCGCGCGCCGCTCGAAGCCGTCGAGCGCCAGCCACGCCTTGACCAAGGTCTCCTGCGCCGCATCCTCCGCGTCGGAGGCCGAGCCCAGGATGCGCCGGCAGTGGACGGCGATCCAGGCTCGATGCCGGGCCAGCTCGGGGATCAGAGCCGCGTTGCGCATCTCAGCCGCGGCCACCGGTGGCGTCGACGGGCGTGCCGGTCGGGTCGCCGGGGAGCAAGGGTGAGGGCCGCTCACCGATGCCGAAGCGCCGGTGGAGCCGCCGTAGGGGCGCCGGGGTCCACCAGTTCGCGGGGCCGGCCAGGCGCATGAAGGCGGGCACGAGGAGGCCGCGGATGACGGTGGCGTCCAGTACCACGGCCAGCGCGAGGCCGACTCCGAACAGCTTGAGGAACGTCACGTCCGCGGTGCCGAAGGCCAGGAAGGTGATGGCCAGCAGGGCGGCGGCGGCGCTCACGATCCGTCCGGTCCGCTCGAGCCCGAGCGCCACGGATGCCGCGTTCTCGCCGGTGCGGTCGTGCTCCTCCTTGATGCGGGACAGGAGGAACACCTCGTAGTCCATGGACAGGCCGAAGGCGATGCAGAACATGAGGATCGGCATCGACGAGTCGACGCGGCCGGTGGCTGTGAAGTCGAGCAGCCCGGAGAGGTGGCCGTCCTGGAAGATCCACACCATCGCCCCGAACGTGGCGGTCAGGCTGAGCAGGTTGAGGACCAGGGCCTTGACCGGGATCAGCACGCTGCCGGTCATCAGGAACAGCAGGACGAGGGTGGTCACGGCGATGATGGCCAGCGCCCACGGCAGCCGGGCCAGGAGGGCGTCCTTGGTGTCGATCAGCTGGGCCGCGCTGCCGCCGACGAGGGTGTCGAAGCCGGGGTCGAGCGCGCGGATGTCCTCGACCAGCTGCTCGCCGGCAGCGGACTGGAGATCGACGGTGGGCACGACCTCCAGCAACGCCGCACCGTCGGGAGCGGTGGGCGTGGTGGGCGTGGCCTCGTCCACCACGTCGCCGTCCTGGTAGACGCCGCGGGGTCCCTCGACGCGGGCGACGCCGGTGATCGAGGATACGTCGGTCGCGTACGCCGCCAGCGCCGCCGGGTCGTCGATGTGCTCGACCACGATCGAGAACGCCTCGGCGCTGTCGCCCGGGAAGCCGGTGTGGATGCGCTCGGACACCTGCCGGGCCTCGGAGGACTCCGGCAGCACCCGCTCGTCGGGCAGGCCGACCGAGAGGCGGAGGAACGGCGTGCCGAGCAGGACCAGCAACGCCGTCACCCCCAGCGCGATGGGCAGCGGGCGCCGCATGACCGCGGTGGCGACTCCGTGCCAGAACCCGCCGGATGTCGGGTCGGCCGTCGCCGGCGCCCGGCGGGCCCGGCGGGAGTCGACCCGGTGGCCGAGCACCGCCAGCAGCGCGGGCAGGGTGACGATCGAGGACAGCATGGCCAGCACGACCACCGCGATGCCGGCGTAGGCGAACGACCGCAGGAAGTAGAGGGGGAAGATCAGCAGCGCGGACAGCGACACGGCGACGGTCAGCGCGCTGATGGCGACCGTCCGCCCCGCGGTCTCCACCGATCGCACGACGGCGTCGGGCACCGCGAGCCCCAGCCGCATCTCCTCCCGGAACCGGGAGACGATGAACAGCGAGTAGTCGATGGCCAGGCCCAGGCCGAGCGCGGTGGTCAGGTTGATCGAGTAGATGGACACGTCGGTCAGCGACCCGAGCACGAACAAGGCGAACAGGGTGCCCATGATCGACATCACGCCGACCAGCAGCGGGAGGCCGGCGGCCACGACGCTGCGGAACACGAACACGAGCAGGAGCAGGGTCAGGGGGATGGCGATCATCTCGGCCTTCCCGAGCGACGACTCGACCGTCGACGTGATCTCGTTCTCGACGGCCTCGCCGCCGCCGATCTTGACGTCGAGCACGCCCTGGGCGCCGCCGATCGTGTCGCGCAGGTCCTCGATCACCGCGTCCTCGTCCCCGGTGACCCGGGCGAGCACGAGCGCCTCGTCCCCGTCGTCGCTTCGCAGCGCCGGCGCTCCGCCGAGCGACCAGTACGACACGACCTCCGAGACGCCGGGCTGCTCCGCCAGCACGTCGGTGAGGGTCGTTCCGTCGACGATCGCCAGAGGGTCGTCGACGTCGCCGGTCGACGATCGGGTCAGCAGGACGAGGTTGGGGGCGCCGGCGTCGAAGTGCCCTTCGAGGGCATCGGCGGCGCGGGTGCTCTCCGCGTCCGGGTCTTCGAAGCCCCCATCCTCCAGCACGCCGAACGCTCCCGAACCCAGGGCGCCGGCCGCAAGCAGGAACACGCTGCTGACCACGAGCACGAGCCGGCGGCGACGCACGATCAGCCAAGCCAGTCGAGTGAGCATGGAGCCAGCGTCCGGCACAGAGCGCCGGGCCGGTATCGGGGAGATCCCTGACCCGGTCCTGATCCGCGGACCGGGTCGTCAGTCCGGGGCGGCGCGGGCGAGCACCCCGGCGAGCGCTGCCCGCGAGGACACTCCCAGCTTCTCGAAGGCGTGGCGGAGATGGGTCTCGACGGTCTTCTCGCTGAGGAACAGCTCGGCCGCGATCTCCCGGTTGGTCCTGCCCGCCATCACCAGCCGCGCGACCTCGAGCTCCCTCGCCGTCAGCCCGGCGTCGCCGACACCCCCACTCCGCCCCCGCCGCGTGACCCGCCGACCGAGCCGCCGGAGCTCGCGCGCCGCCTCGTCGGCGTAGCGCACCGCGCCATAGGCGGCCAGGTCGGCCTCGGCCCGCTGCAACGTCGTGATGGCGTCGTCCCGCCGGCCCGCGGCCGCGAGCGCCTGGCCCTCCAGGGTCCGCGACTGGGAGGCGGCGACCCGAGCGCCGGCCCGATCCTCGATGGCGGCCGCCTCGCGAGCCGCCGCCATCGCCTGGTCGGCGTCGCCCCGGGCGAGCAGGACGCGGGCGCGGGCACGGCGGGTCATGGACGCCGCCAGCGGGCTCAGGGAGGTGTCGAGGGCCTCGGCCTGCCGCGCCCAACCGTCCGCCTCGTCGACGTGGCCGAGGGCCAGCTCGGCCCGCGTGAGGGCCTCGTAGCCGAGGCAGCGCTGCCAGATGCTCGCCCTCGGGAGGTCGGGGCCGCCACCCCAACGGAGGAGGTCGCGGCGGCAGCCCTCGGGGTCGCCGGCTTCGACGCGCGCCAGGCCGAGCGCGGACCCGACCGGGGCGGAGATCCAGGGATTCCCCAGTGCCGCCGCGGCCGCCACGCCCTCTTCGCCGTCGCGGATCGCCGAGTCGAGGTCGCCGCGAGCCGTGGCCACCCGGCAGTCGATGTCCAGAGCCCAGGCCAGGAACTGGGCGTTCTCCGAGAGGCGAGCGACCTCCACTGCGGTGGCCACCACCTCGGTCGCCTCGTCGAGGTGGCCGCGGATGCCGAGCACCAGGGCCCGACCGGTCGTCATCAGGATGTGCTGGCCCTGCCCCGAGGCCCGCGCGAGGGTGACGCCGCGCTCCAGGTGCCCGTCGGCGGCGTCGAAGCGGCCGACGAAGACCTCCGCCCATCCGAGGAAGAGGGCCGACTCGATGCGATCGGCCAGCGCCTCGTCGGTCAGGGCGTCGACGAGCTCGGCGGCCCGGTCGACCGCGGTGACGACCCGAGTCCGCGCCTGGTCCGACTCCGCAGCGGCGAACGCGATCAGGGCCGAGGACTTGGCTTCGAGGGCTCGGTCACCTACTGCGGCGGCGATGCCGAGCGCCTCCTCCGCGTGGGTGTGCAGGCCCGCCAGATCGCCCGCGAAGCGAGCGGCCAGCCCGAGCTCCAGCTTCAGCTCGGCCGCCTCCACCGAGCCGGGACCGGGAAGCTCCGACAACGCCTGGTGCAGCCGCCGTTGAGCGTCGTCATGCCGGCCGAGGACCTGTTCGAGCCGCGCGCAGTTGACCATCAGCCCGACCCGCAGCGCCTGGCCGCCGGGGGGACCGAGCGCGAGCGCATCGATGAGCGCGGCCCGGCTCTCGTCGAGCCGGCCCACCGACTCCGACGTGCGCGCCAGCCCCATCAGCACCTCGACCCGGCGGGGCCGTGTCTCCGCGGTCTCGGGGAGGATGCGGAGCGCGGCCTCGTACCAGCGCGCCGCGGTCGCCGGCGCGCGCCCCGCGGCGGCGTCGGCAGCCTCGATCAGCAGCTCACCGGCCTCGACGTCACCGGGACCCGCCGAGCGCTCGACATGGTGGGCGCGGGCCCCCACGCTTGAGCCTTGAGTGGCGAGGGCGGCCGCGGCGCGGGCGTGGGCGCCGATCCGCCATCCGGGGCCGGCGGCCTCGTACACGGCGTGTCGCACCAGGGGATGGCGGAACTCGAAGCGGCGGGGGATCGGGCTCGGCCGGACCAGGTCGGCGTCCAGCAGCTCGTCGAGCGCGGCGAGCTCCGCCTCCTCCGGCGCGCCGCCGACCGCGGCCGCCAACCCCACTTCGAAGGGATCTCCGGCGACGGCCGCCCCCTGGATCAAGGCCTGGGCCCGCGGCGAGAGCACCGCCACCTCCTCGGCCAGGGCGCCCTGCACGGCCGCGGGGATCAGGGCCGCGCCGGTCGCTGCGGCCGCCTCGACGGCGTCGCCGCCACCCCGGCGCGCCGCCCGGGCCAGCTCGCCGAGGTAGAAGGGATTGCCGCCGCTGAGCCGGTAGAGCTCGTCGCTCACCGGCTGGGCGAGGCCGGGGTCCAGCAGCCCGCGAGCCTCCTCCGGGGTCAGGGGCCCGAGGTCCAGGCGGACGATCCCGGGCTCTCGCGTCGATGCTTCGACGGCGGGCGCGAAGCGTTTCGGCAGCTGTGCCGGACGGAACGCCAGCACCATGAGCACCCGTCCCCTCGGCGGGCGGCGCAAGAGGTACGAGATCAGCTCGACGGACGCGGCGTCGGCCCAGTGCAGGTCGTCGAGCGCCAACACCACCGGCCGCCGCCGGCTGAGGGCATCGAGGAGGGCCCGCACCACCTGGAAGGCGCGGTAGCGCTCGGCCGGCGACTCCGTGGCCGGGCCTCCGACCTGCTGCGCCAGCGCCGGGAAGACCGAGGCCAGCTCGGCCAGCTCCACGTCCAGATCGTCCAGCTCCCGCCGATCGAGCGACGCCAGGTAGTCGTCGAGCGCATCGACGAGCACGCCGAAGGGCTCGGCCTGCTCGAACTCCGCGGCTCGCCCGCTGAACACGAGGTAGCGGAGCCGCTCGGCCGACGCGCACAGCTCGGCGACCAGGCGCGTCTTGCCGATCCCCTGCTCGCCCGCGATCTGGACCACGCTGGGGGCACGTCTCTCGAGACCGGCGAGGGCGACCTGCAGCGCATCCAGCTCGACGCGCCGTCCGACCAGCCCGTCGGTGCCGTCCAGCACATCCCGACCCTACCGGCCCAGATCTCAGGGACCGGGTCAGGGATGTGCACGATGCCGGCCGGCCCGCGGCCGGCCCATGCTCGGCCCATGGCGTTGTACGTGCTCCAGCACCGCCACCAGCCCGCCGAGTGCCCTGCGGCGTTCGCGGCCTGGAACGGCTTCGACAGCCCGCTCCGGGAGGCGTCGGCCTGGTCTTCGTGCCCCACGGGAGGCCACCACCTGTGGTTCCTGGTGGAAGCCGCCGACGGCGACACCGCGCTCGGCCAGCTGCCTCGCTATCTCGCCGAGCGCACCGAGGCGGTCCGGGTGACCGCGGTCAGGATGCCCTGACCGGCGGGCAGCGCGCGCCATCCAGCCAGCACAACAGAGAGGACATCAGCCATGTCGACCACCATGCCCGCAAGAGCACACCATCCGGAGACGGCGGACGTCCGGTCCGAGGCCCGCCGATGGGTCCGCCGGCAGCGGATCCTGTACACGATCCTCGGCATCTACGCCGTCCTGAGCCTGATGTGGTTCGCCATCGACATGGCGGACGGCACCGAGAGCCTGTGGTTCTACTGGCCGATGTTCGGCACCGGCGTCGCCGTCGCCATCAGCGCCGTCGTGCTCCTCGGCATGGGCGGCGTGTTCGGGACGGAGTGGGAGCAGCGGCAGATCGACCGCTACGTCCAGCAGCACCACCCCCACGACCGGGCCGGGTAGCCGGTCCGGGTCATCCCGAGGCCCGGGTCACGGCCGCCCCCGCTCCGCGAAAGCGCTTCGAAGGGGCGGCCGTCGCCTTCAATGCCAGGCTTGCGCCCGGCATGTCGTGGCCCGGGCCGCCGACGGGTCCGAGCTTGCCCGGACCACCGTCAGCTCACCCCTGCAGTGAGTCGACCACCCCGACGGGAGCAGCGATTGCACCGACGCCAGCCCGTGAGTCAGGCCGGTGGGGTCGGGGGGAAGGTGGGGGTCCGGCCCTCGCCTCGCCGCGCCACTGTCTGGAAGTGCCGGCGGGCGAACCGCCACTCGTCGTGGTCCACGGCGTAGTCGTCGTGGTAGAGGCCGTAGTACTCGGTCCACTCGCCGCTGGCCTTGTCGACGCCGATCTCCAGTGCGTACGAGCGCCCGCTGGCCCGGTTCCTCGCCGTGAGCGTGACGACGGTGTTGAGCGGGATGTACTGGTAGAACGCGAACCGCTCGCACGCCCGGGCGCCGAACGCGGCCAGCTCGTCGGGACCCACGAAGGTCAGCACGTCCCCCGCGCCCAGGTCGAAGGAGAAGGTGGCGTCCGCGAGCACGATCGACCGCATCTCCGCCCACGCCTGCCGGCTGGCGATGTCGGCATAGCGACCCTGCAGGCGGGTGATGGCGACGTGCGCCAGCAGTTCCCTGTCCATGTGAATCGCCGGCGGGTGGACGCCCGACCGGCTCATCTGCCCCTCTTGTTCCGAGTCCGGGGAGCCGAGTATACGTTTGCGGAACTGGTCGTTCCGTAAGGTACGTGGGGGAGCGTTGTTCACGTTGCGTTTCGACATGCGCGCGCCGGAGACGGGTGCGCCGCGGGCCGAGCTGTACGCGGCTGCGCTCGACATGGTGGGGTACGTCGACGGGCGGGGCGCGCTGTCCGCGGTGGTGTGCGAGCACCACGCCTGGGACGACGGCTACCTCCCGTCGCCCCTGATCATGGCGACGGCCATGGCGGTTCGGACCACCACGCTGCCCATCACGGTCGCCATCGTCATCCTGCCGCTGTGCCATCCCGTCCGCCTGGCCGAGGAGATGATCGTCCTCGACATCCTCAGCGGGGGCCGGGTGAGCTACGTGACCGCCATCGGGTACCGGCCCGAGGAGTACGAGCTGTACGGGTCCGACTTCCACCGGCGCGGCAAGCTGGCCGAGGAGAAGCTTGGCATCCTGCTCCGGGCCAAGACCGGCGAGCCGTTCTCGCTCGACGGTCGGACCGTGCAGGTCACGCCGGCACCGGTGACGCCGGGCGGGCCGTTCGTGGCCTGGGGTGGTGGGAGCGCCGCGGCCGCCCGGCGGGCGGGGCGCCACGGGATGTCGTTCATCGCCCAGGGAGGCGATCCGGGGCTGTCGGCGATCTACGAGGAGGAGGCCCGGGCCCACGGCCACGAGCCCGGCTTCTGCATGATCCCGTCGCGGGACACGGCGACGACGGTGTTCGTGGCCGACGACGTCGACCGGGCGTGGGAGGAGCTGGGCCCGTACCTGATGCACGACGTCCTCGCCTACGCGTCCAGCAACGCGGGGGACACGACCACCGCGAGCCTGTCGTTCGCGACCACGGCCGAGGAGCTCAGGGCCGAGAACCGCAGCCATCGCATCATGGCTGTGGACGAGGCGGTGGCCCTGGTCCGTTCGGGCGAGATGCTCCAGCTGCACCCGCTGATCGGCGGCCTGCCCCCCGAGCTCGCGTGGACCTACCTGCGCCGGGTGGTCGAGGACGTCATGCCGCAGGTCGGCGCCGCCTGAGGCGATGCCCGCCTGCGGCTAGGCGGGCGTCGTTGCCGGTGGCGGCGGGGCCGCGGGCGGCGGTGGTGCGGCTGCCGCGTCGGCGACGGCCTCGCCGCGGCGAGCGCGGTGGACGGCGACCACGATGGCGCCCAGGCCGACCACGCTCGCAGCCAGCCACGACAGCCCGTTGAGGATCGGGATCAGCGCCAGCACCCGCAGGATGCCCCATCCGGCGAGGAAGGCGAGGATCGGCGAGGCGTGCGACGCCACCCGGCGGCCGAGGACCCAGGCGCCGGCCGTGTAGCCGATCCCGTAGATCAGCCCCAGGGCGAGCAGCAGGCCGAGCCCGAGCGGCAGCCCGACCAGTGTCACCATGGCGATGACGGCGACGATGGGCAGGCCGATCAGCAGGGCCAGGCCCCACAGGATCACCGGCCCCCAGTCGCTGGCCGCGCCGTCGACCGCTCGGGCCGCGCGCGGCGCCAGGAGGCCGAGCACGAGGCCGAGGATCAGGGTCGAGACGGTGACCGCCAGCCACAGCGCGAGCCAGCCGACGACCGACCAGGCGTCGCTCCAGGCCCGCGGGTTCCAACGCTCCCACGACCCCTCGAAGGTGCCGCCGCTCTCCACCACCGGCCGGTGCCGCGACACGATGTCGCCCTGGACCCGGCCGCCGTCGGCCACGGTCACCCGGCCGTCGGCCGCGACGACGTCGTCCTCGGCGGTGCCGCTGATCAGCACATCGCCATGCAGGGCGACGATGGTGTCGCGCACGGTGCCGTCGACGGTGACGTCGCCGTCGAAGATGACCACGTGGTCGACGGTCTCGCCCTCGCGGACCTCGGCCCGCCCGGTCAGGACCACGATGTTGTCGGGCGTCTCGTCGGCCTGCGCCGCGGCGGCCGTGGCGCCCGCCACCAGGGTCAGCAGCGCCAGGGCCAAGGCCAGGAACACCCGGGTGAGCACGCGCATGGTGTCACCTCCTTGCCCTTGATGATCACCCATCGCCGGCCACGATGGAAGGGCCCGATGGCCTTGGGCGGCCTAGCGTCCCGGCATGGCTTACGAGGACTTCGCGTTGCTGCGGGTGGAGCTCGACGGGCGGGTGTGCCGGGTCACGATCGAGAACCCGCCGATCAACCTGCTCGACGTTCCGCTCATGATCGAGCTCGACCGGCTGGGACGGGAGGTGGCCGAGGACGCCGACGTCCGGGTGCTGGTCGTCGGGTCGGCCAACCCCGAGTTCTTCGTGGCCCATGCCGACATCGGGGCCATCCTGGCGCTGCCGCGGGAGGCGCTCGCCGAGCCGCCCGAGGACCTGGGCTTCTTCCATGCCATGGTCGACCGGTTCCGGACCATGCCGGTGGCCACCATCGCCGTGGTCGAGGGCCTCACCCGGGGTGGCGGCTGCGAGCTGGTGTCGTCGTTCGACATGCGGGTGGCGGCTCGGGGGAGAGCGGTGTTCGGCCAGCCCGAGGCGCTGGTCGGCATCATCCCGGGCGGGAGCGGGACCCAGCGCCTGCCCCGCCTGGTGGGCCGGGCCCGTGCGCTGGAGATCGTGCTCGGCGGCGCCGACGTGGACGCCGACACCGCCGACCGATGGGGCCTGATCAACCGGGCCCTGCCGCCGGACGAGGTCTGGCCGTTCGTCGACGCCCTGGCCGCCCGTATCGCCTCCTTGCCGGCCGTGGTGGTGGCGGAGGCCAAGGCCTCGGTGGCGGCGGCCGAGCCCGATCCGGTGCCGGGCCTGCGGGGCGAGTGGCAGCGCTTCACCCGCTGCCTCGCCGACCCCGAGGCCGCCGCCCGCATGGACCGCTTCCTCGCGTCCGGCGGCCAGACCGCCGACGTCGAGCGCCAGCCGATCACGCTCGCCGACGGCGCCTGGACCTGACCGTCAGCCGGCCCCGCCCGCGGGGACGAGCACGGCGTGGACCGGCGGGATGCCGCGCTCGCCGGCCATCGTCTCCAGCAGCTCGGCGGCGCCGTCGAGCCCGACGGTCATCCGGGGTAGGTCGGCGAACGGGTAGGTCCCGGAGCCGAGGAGGTCCAGCGCGGCGCGGTAGTCCGTGGTGTCGACCCCTAGGGCGCCCTGGAGGCGCAGCTCCTTGTACACGACGTGATCGGGGTCGAACCCGGGTGTGCCGCCGCCGCCCCGGGTCCCGGCCACCACCATGGTGC
>JBKPRV010000519.1:0-5241 GCA_046734715.1 Actinomycetota bacterium
CGTCGGTCAGCCCGATCTCGTGGTGCCAGCCGAGCGCGTGGATCCGCGACACGTCGAGGAGCTTGCGGGGCATGCCGTCCGGCTTGGCCGGATCGAAGACCAGCTCGGCCGACGGATGCACCACGTCCCGCACCCGCTCGGTGATGGCCCGGACGGTCTCGTCCTCGCCGGTGCCCACGTTGACGAGGTCGGGCCCGGCGTACTGCCGCATGAGGAACAAACAGGCCGAGGCCAGGTCGTCGACGTGCATGAGCTCGCGCCGGGGCTCGCCGGTGCCCCACACCCTGACGGCCGCCTCGCCCGCCAGCTTGGCGTCGTGGAACCGCCGCATGAGCATGGGGACCAGGTGGCCACCCTCCAGGTCGAAGTTGTCGTTGGGGCCGTACAGGTTGGTCGGCATGGCCGCGATGAAGTCGTCGCCGTACTGGGCCCGGTAGGCCTCGCACAGCTTGATGCCGGCGATCTTGGCCACCGCGTAGGCCTCGTTGGTCGGCTCCAGGGGCCCGGCCAGCAGCTGGTCCTCGGTGATGGGCTGGGTCGACTGGCGCGGGTAGACGCAGCTGGAGCCGAGGTAGAGCAGCCTGCGCACGCCGTACTCGTGGCTCGAGTGCACGACCGTGCCGTGGATCAGCATGTTGTCGTAGAGGAACTCGGCCGGGCGGGTGGAGTTGGCCAGGATCCCACCCACGGTCCCGGCCACCAGCAACACGTAGTCGGGACGGTTGGCCCGGAACCAGTAGCTCACCGCCGCCTGGTCCCGCAGGTCGAGCTGGTCCCGCGTGGCGGTGAGGATGCGCCGGTACCCCTCGGCCTGCAGCCGCCGGACCAGCGCCGACCCGACCAGCCCACGATGCCCGGTCACGAAGATGCGGGCGTCACGCGGCAGCGGGTCGGGCTCGACCTCGCCGTCCCGAGCCGCCGCCCCACCCCCAAGCGCGTCCCGCGCCTCGGTGTAGGACTCGCCCGCCTCGGCCATGCGGGCGCGCACGAGTCGCTTGAAGTTCTTGTCGTCGGTCACACGCGTTCCTCCTCGGTCGCACTCGACCCGAGGATCCGCTCCCCTTCGCCTCACCGAGGCCCGGCGACGGGTCCGTCGCCCCCGGCGAGCATCCCAACGCCCCGCCCCTCCGTCAAGCGGGCCCGACGCTCACCTCAGTCGGCGAGACCCCGCTGGACGACCCAGACCTGCGCCTGGCCGGTGACCTCGGCGACCAGCTCGAAGTCCGCGTCGTAGTGGAGCACGGTGAGGTCGCGACCCTCGGCCGCGGCCGCGACGAGCGCATCGACCAGCGACAGTGCGCGGTGCCGGCCGCGTGCGCACAGCTCGGCTTGGATCTCCAGCGCCCGCCGGTGGTCTCCTTCGGTGATCGCGGCTGCGGGGAAGGCCGCCAGTCGCTCCATCAGCGCTGCGTAGTCGTCGCGGTTGCGGGCGGAGTAGCCGAGCTCGAAGGCCACCGGTGCGCACACCGCGACGTTCCCGGCCGCCGCCAGGGGAATGAACGCGGTGGCGACCGGGAGCCTGGTCAGCCGGCTGAGGACGCTCGTGTCGACCAGATAGCGGACGCGGGGCACCTACCCGTCGCCGCCCCAGGCGCGCTCGGCCGCGTCGAAGTCGAACCGCCCCTTCTCGCCGAGCATGGCCACCAGCTCGAGGCGCCGCTGAGCGTTGACGACTTCGTGCAGCGAAGCGTCGATGGTCTCCCGTAGCGTCGTCGTACCAAGGATGGCCGCCGCGGCATCGAGGATATCCCTATCGATCTCAACGGATGTCTTGGCCACGGCTCAATGATACCTCAAGGGGAGACAGACATGACCGAGCCCGTGCTGGTGCGGGAACAGCGGGGGGCGGTGCTCGTGCTGCGCCTCAACCGGCCCGAAGCGCGCAACGCGCTGAGCTACGAGCTGATCAGCGAGCTGGGCCTGGGGATGGAGGCGGCCGAGGCCGACGCCGGGACCCGGTGCGTGGTGCTGACCGGGACCGGCGACCGGGCGTTCTGCGCGGGCATGGACCTGCGGTCCTTCGCCGCGGGCGACGGCGTGGCCGAGGACCAGCGGCGGGGCCTGGCGGCGTTCGGCCGCTTCACGCGGGGCGACATCGAGATCCCCGTGGTCGGTGCGGCCAACGCCACCGCGGTGGCGGGCGGGTTCGAGCTGCTGCTCGGCTGCGACGTGGTGGTGGCGTCCGACCAGGCCCGCTTCGGGCTGCCCGAGGTCAAGCGCGGGCTGTTCGCCGCGGGCGGGGGCGTGTTCATCTCGACCCGCATCCCGCTGGCGCTGGCCCTGGAGCTGACCCTCACCGGGGACTACATCGACGCGCCCCGGGCCCAGGCCATCGGGCTGATCAACCAGGTGGTCCCGCCCGAGCAGGTGCTGGACGCGGCCATCGCCCTGGCCGAGCGCATCGCGGGCAACGGGCCGCTGGCGATCCAGGCGACCAAGAAGCTGGTGCGCCTGGCCGC
This sequence comes from Actinomycetota bacterium, assembly GCA_046734715.1. Lineage (GTDB taxonomy): Bacteria > Actinomycetota > Acidimicrobiia > Acidimicrobiales > VFJN01 > ZC4RG19. Next base: position 2,460 of record JBKPRV010000519.1, read on the forward strand.
CACCGACACCGAGAAGGCCTGGGAGCTGCACGCCGAGCTGCAGCCCCAGGTGTTCAACAGCGACGACGCCAAGGAGGGCGCCACCGCCTTCGTGGAGAAGCGCGAGCCGGTCTGGACCGGCCGCTGATCACCCGATCACCGGGTCACTTGATCAGCGGGTCCCGCGGCAGCCCGAGGATGCGCTCGCCGATCTGGTTCCGCTTGATCTCGGACGTGCCGCCCGCGATCGACATGGCGCGGTGCATGAGCGTGAGCGTGCCGGACATGGCGCCGGCCCCGTCGAGGAACGCGGCGTCGGGGCCGGTCAGCTCGGCCAGGATGGCGGCCGCCTCGTGACCGTTCTCGGACAGGACCAGCTTGGTGACGTTGCCCTCCGGCCCCGGCCCGCCGCCGGCCACCGCCCGGTGGGCGCTGCGCAGGTTGAGCACGGCCATGGCCTGCGTCAGCGCCGCGTAGCGGCCGATGCGGGCGGCCCCGCCCACCAGGCGCTCGGGGTGGGCGTCGAACGGGGCGATGAGCGACTCGGCCGGCAGCGCCATGCCGCCCTGGCCGCCACCGATGCTGACGCTCTCGTTGCCCAGCGTGGCCCGGGCCACCGTCCAACCGCCGTCGACCGGGCCCACCACGTCGTCATCCGGCACGAAGACGTCGTTGAAGAACACCTCGTTGAAGTCCGAGTTGCCGGTGGGCATCTTCAGCGGCCGCACCTCGACGCCCTCGCCGTGCATGTCGATCACCATGGTGGTGATGCCGTTGTGCTTGGGGGCGTCGGGATCGGTGCGCACGGTGGCGAAGCCCCGGCCCGCCACATGGGCGCCGGAGGTCCACACCTTCTGGCCGTTGACCAGCCAGCCGCCGTCGGTGCGGGTGCCGCGGGTCTTGATGCCCGCGGCGTCCGAGCCGGCGTCGGGCTCGCTGAACAGCTGGCACCAGATGACCTCCTGGTTGAGAGCCGGGTTCACCCAGCGCTCCACCTGGTCGGGGTTGCCGTGCTGGATCAGCGTGAGGATCACCCAGCCGGTGATCCCGTAGGCCGGCCGGCTGACCCCCGCGGCCTTGAACTCCTGCTCGACGACCAGCTGCTCGATGGCCCCGGCGTCGCGGCCGTAGGGCTTGGGCCAGTGGGGCATCACGTAGCCGGACTCGATCAGCCGGGCCCGCTGCTCGGGGGCGTCGAGGTCCTTGATCTCGGCGGCGAAGGCCCGTACCTCGTCCCGGATGGGCTCGGCCTCGGGCGGCAGGTCGACCGACCGCTCGCGACGCACGCCGCGGCGGGTGAGGTCGGTGACGTCGGCCGCGGCCTGGCCCACGTCGACGAGGGCGCCCAGCGCGGACGCCCGCCGCAGGTAGAGGTGGGCGTCGTGCTCCCAGGTGAAGCCGATGCCCCCGTGGACCTGGATGTTCAGCTGGGCGTCGAGGTCGGCGGCGGGCACGGCCAGCGTGGCGGCCATGGCCGCGGTGTAGCTGAGCTGGTCGCCCCCGGTGGCCGCGGCCCGGGCCGCGTCCCACACCAGGCCGGTGGCGAGCTCGACCGCCACCAGCATGTTGGCGCAGTGGTGCTTGACCGCCTGGTACATGGCGATGGGGCGCCCGAACTGCTGGCGCACCTTGGCGTACTCGGCCGCCAGCTCGGTGGTCTCGCGCGCCACCCCGACGGCCTCGGCCGACAGGATCACCCGGGAGAGGTCGACCAGCGTCTGGCGCGCCTCCGGGAGCACAGTGGCCGGCGCGCCGTCGAGCGTGACCCGGGCGGACCGGCGGGTGGGGTCGAGGTTGGTGGGCACTTCGACCGACACGCCGCCGCCACTCACGTCGACGACCGCCACGTCGTCGCCCACGGGGACCAGCAGCACGCCCGCCAGGCCCCCGCCCAGCACCACGCCCGCGGGCCCATACGCCTTGCCGTCCCGCAGCTCGACGTCGCCGCCGAGGGCCGCAGCGCCGATGACGCTGCCGTCGGCGAGGCCGGGCAGGTAGCGCGCCTGCACGTCGGCGGGCGCGGCCGCGGCCAGGATGGCGCTGGCCATGACGGTGGGCACGAAGGGCCCGGGGGCGACGGCGCGGCCCATCTCCTCCACCACGACGACCAGCTCGGGCAGGCCGTAGCCGGAACCGCCGCGCTCCTCGGGGATGTGCAGGCCCAGCCAGCCGACCGACTGCAGCTCGTCCCAGAACTTGGGCAGGCCCTCCTCGGGCGCCTCCAGCAGGGCTCGGGCGGCCGCCCGCGCGCCGTGCTTGGTCAGGAAGTCGGAGGCCGTGTCGGCCAGGGCCCGGTGGTCATCGGTGATGGCGATCGACATCGATAAATAGTACTCCTTACTATGCGAGCCTTGCCCGCCTGCGACGCCCCGCTTCGCACAGTACGCCCGCGGGCTGACGGGTGTTACGTCCGGCCCCGGTGACCGGCGGGTAGTGTCACGAGAGAGGCGTCGTGGCACAGCAGCTGACCCAGTCCCGTCCGGACCGGTCTCACGCGCCCGGCTCGAAGCTGGCGTCGACCGTGGCCGACCGCATGGTCGACGACATCGCGCGCCTCGGCTGGCCCGAGGGCACCGTCGTCGGCTCGGAGCCCGAGCTCCTGGCGCGCTACGGCGTGAGCCGGGCCGTGTTCCGCGAGGCCGTGCGCCTGGTCGAGCACCGGCAGGTCGCCCGCATGCGGCGAGGCCCGGGCGGCGGCCTCGTGGTCACCGCGCCGTCGGTCGACGCGGTGGCCGACGCGGTGTCGGTCTACCTGCTGTACGTGGGCGCCGAGATCGACGACGTGTTCGAGGCCCGTTTGGCC
>JBKPRV010000520.1:0-4874 GCA_046734715.1 Actinomycetota bacterium
TACTCCGGGCAGCGCTTCGACCCGGCGACGCTCATCGCCGGCGACCTGCTCACCGAGGCCACCAGGGCGCGCCGGCTGGCCTCCGAGGCCGACCTGTGCCCCGACGCCCTGGAGGCGCAGCTGCCGTTCAACTGCGAGCACGTCGTGCCCCAGTCCTGGTTCGAGAAGCACGAGCCCCAGCGCGGCGATCTGCACCACCTGTTCACCTGCGAGGTGCGCTGCAACAGCTTCCGGGGCAACATCCCGTACAACGTGTTCGACCCCCTCGACGAGCTCACGATGGAGGACTGCGGGCGCCGCGACGAGATCCGCTTCGAGCCCGAGCTGGGTCGGGGCGCGGTGGCCCGGGCCACGCTCTACATGCTGCTGCGCTACGCCAACCAGGTCGACTGGGCCCGGTCGGACTATGTCCCCGATCGGCTGCCCACGCTGCTCACCTGGCACCAGGACCACCCGGTCGGCGACTACGAGCGGCACCGCAACGCCGCCATCCACGAGCGCCAGGGCAACCGCAACCCCTTCGTCGACCACCCGGACTGGACCGAGCGGCTCGACTTCACGCAGCTCGTGCTGCGCTGAACGTTGGTGCTAGGGCCTGTCCTGTAAGTCCGGTGTGCGGATCTCCGAGCCAGGGGCGTCGCTCGGCGTGCCGGGCGGACGCAGGAACCCACCAGCGGTTTCAATGTCGGCCGGTGCGGCGAGCGGCGTCATCTGGCCGGAGAGGCGTGCGCCATGACTTGCAGGACAGGCCCTAGGTGCGGGGCCACTCCGGGTCGAGCTGGCGGAGGAACTGGGCGCAGCGCTCGGCCTCGTCCTGCTCGCCGATGGCCTCGGCCGCGGCCCGCAGGCCGTCGAGGGCGCGCAGGAACCCCCGATTCGGCTCGTGGCGCCAGCGCACGTAGCCGGAGCCCCGCCAGCCGCTCGCCCGCAGGCGGTCGAGGCCGCGGTGGTAGCCGACGCGGTGGTAGGCGTAGCACTCGACGTCGTCCCGCCCCAGCAGGCCGAGCTGGGCCCAGCCGTCGAGGAACCGGGGCCAGCGGGCCACGACGGCCGCCACCGCGGGCCGCTGGTCCTGGACCGGCAGGGCGAGCGCCTCGTCCAGGGCGGCCAGCGCTTCGGCCGGCTCGGGCTCGAGGATCGTCTCCGGTGGTCCGCCGGGGGTCAGGTTCACGGACTGGTCAGTCATCGAAACCATTCTGCTCGGCCAGCCCCGCCGGCAACGCGGGCGTCACCGGGCGCCCGGCCAGATAGTCGCTCGACGCCTCGTACGCCAGCTCGATCATCTCGGCCACGCGGGTGAAGTCGTTGTAGCGGATCTCGGGCGCCGGGCCGGTGGGCAGCAGGTGGACGTCGACGGAGGCGGGCATGGCCGCCAGCTCGCGCTTGAACCGGTGGTGGCGGGCCAGCCAGAACGACTGGATGGCGACGTCCAGGGGGCGCCGCGGCACAGGCCGGGGCCGCGAGAACGCCGACACCTGGAGCACGTAGAGCGTGTGGGCGCCCAGCTCCACCGCCCGCGCCATCGGCACCTCGTCGACGATGGCGCCGTCCAGGTAGCGGACGCCGTCGATCTCCACCGCCGGGTACACGGCCGGGATGGCGCACGACGCGAGGATCGGGTCGATCAGCGGCCCGGAGGCGAACCACGTCTCCCGCACGCCCAGCACGTCGGTGGCGACGCACTGGAACGGGATGACGAGGTCCTCGAACCGGCGGGCCCGCACGTGGGTCTCCAGGGCCCGGCGCAGGCCCTCGTTGCCGTGGATGGCCTCGCCCTTGCGGGCCAGGGCGACGGCCCCGGGCAGCAGCCCGCCCGGCATCAGCTCGGCGCCGTCCAGCTCCCGCCACAGGCGCTCCATCCGGGCCACGCCGGCCAGTGTCGGGTCCTCGGCCAGCGCCGCCCCGTTGATCGCCCCCACCGAGCAGCCCAGGATCAGGTCCGGCCGCAGGTCCCGCTCGGCCAGGGCCCTCAGCATGCCGATCTGCAGCGCCCCCAGGTTGCCGCCCCCGGACAGCACGAAGGCCACCGGCCCCGGCCGGCGCTTCCGGCGAGTCCAGCGGGACAGGAGCGCCATGACCCGGCCTCAGCCCTCGGCTCGCTCGACCGCGCGGCGCACCAGCGCGGCGAACTCGGCAGGGTGGCTGAGGTGGGCGCCATGATCCGCGCCCTCGATCACCGCCAGCTCGCCCAGGGGCGCCGATCGGGCCAGCTCGTCGGTGGCGCGGCGATGATGGGGGCGGGCCTTCGGGCCCCGGGCCGCCAAGACCGGCACCCGCAGGGCGGCGGCCGTGTAGGGCGGGGGTGAGGGCGGGCGCATCGTGCGCAGGTCGGCGAGCAGGGCCGGGCCCTCGGCCCGGCGCTCCTCCCGCATGCCGGCGGGCATCCGCTCCCACATGTCGTCGCCGACCAGCCGCCGCAGCATCGACTCGGCCGCGTCGCCCGGGTCGATGTCCTCGCCCCCCGTGAGCCCAGGGCGGCGGTTGGCCACCTCGGCGCCCATGCCCGGCCAGGACACCTCCCACATCCGGGGCGCTTCGTAGGCCATGACGGCGCGGGCCAGGTCGGGCCGTCGCTCGGCCAGGGCCAGGCACAGGACGCCGCCGTAGCTGTGGCCGACCAGCACCGAGGGCCGGCCCGCCACCACTCCGGCCAGGTCGTCGACCTGCTGGTCGAACGACGTGGCCGGTCCCAACGCCAGCGACTGCCCGTAGCCGCGGCGGTCGTACCGCACCACGCAGTGGTCGTCCATCAGCTCGCGGCGCACCCGCAGCATGCCGCCGGCCCGGTCCATGGCCCCGTGCACCAGCACGACCCTCGGGCCCTCCCCCACCTGCTGCTGCCACACCCGGTCCACGCCTACTCGACCCCCACGACGCGTAGGACGTCGGTGGTGCCGGCCCGGCCCGGTGCCCCGGCCAGCACCGCGATCGTGTCGCCGTGCTGCACCAGTCCCCGCTCGACCGCCGCCTCCACCACGCACCACACCATCTCGTCGATCGTGCGGTACTCCCCCACCACCAGCGGCTCGACGCCCCAGGACAGCGTGAGCTGGCGGGCGGTGGCGAGCGATGAGGTGGCGCCGAGCAGCCGGGATCCGGGCCGCAGCGCAGCCATGGCCCGGGCGGTGGACCCGGAACGCGTGCAGCACACGATGGCGGCCAGGTGCAGCTCGTCGGCCGCCCGCAGCGCGGCGTGCGCCATCGCCACGGTGACAGCCTGGGTGGTCGGCGCCCGCTGCTCCATCAGCCCCCGAGGTGCGTGGGCCCGGTGGTTGTCGAACTGCTCGGCCCGCCGGGCGATGCGCGCCATGGTGCGCACGGTGAGGGCGGGGTCGTGGCCGATGGCCGTCTCGGCCGACAGCATGAGCGCGTCGGTGCCGTCCCCCACGGCGTTGGCCACGTCGGTGGCCTCGGCCCGGGTGGGCGACGGGGCGGTGACCATCGACTCGAGCATCTGGGTGGCGGTCACCACCGGGAGCCCGTGGGCGCCGCACGCCCGGATGATCCGCTTCTGCAGGTGGGGCACGTCCTCGATGGGGAAGTCGATGCCGAGGTCGCCGCGGGCCACCATCACCCCGTCCGCCGCGCCCAGCAGCCCGTCGAGGTGCTCGACGGCGGCCCGGGTCTCGATCTTGGCCATGAGCCGAGGCCCGTCCGGCCCCAGCGCCTTGCGCACCGCGTTCAGCTCCTCCGGCGTGCGCACGAACGACACCGCTACCCAGTCGGCCCCTCGGGCGACCTCGTCGATGAGCCGCAGGTCGTCGGGCGTAGGCACCGGGGGCAGCCAGCGGTCGGACGGAAGGTGGGCGCCCGGCCGGCCCTGGAGCCGCCCGGCGCTCTCGACGCGCGCCCGGACCTCGTCGCCCGCTACGGCCAGCACCTCCAAGGTGACGACGCCGTCGCCCAGCACCACCTGGTCGCCCGGGGTGACGCAGTCGGCCAGGTGGGCCTCGTCCACGGTGATGCGGGACGGGTCGCTGGGGCCGTCCCCGACCACCAGGGCGACCTCGTCGCCCTCCGCCAGGAACGCCCCGCCCTCGCCGAAGGGACCGGTGCGCACCTTGGGCCCGGGCAGGTCGGCCAGCACGCCGACGGTGCGGCCACGCCGCTCGGCCAGCTCGCGCACCCGGCGGATGCGGTCGCGGTGCTCAGCGGGCGGCCCGTGGGCCAAGCCGAGGCGCACCATGTCGACGCCCGCGTCGAGCAGGTCGGCCAGGACCTCGGGAGCGTCGGACGCGGGACCGAGCGTGGCAATGATCTTGGTGCGGCGCATCAGTCCACTCGTCGGCGCAGGGGGTGGGCGTCGGGGACCTCGATGAGCGCGATCCGCACGCCATCAGGGTCGGCCACCCAACATTCGCGCAAGCCCCACGGCTCGTCGACGGGGGGTGACAGCACCTCGACCCCGGCGGCGGCCAGCCGGGCGTGCTCGGCGTCGACGTCGGGGACCTGCAACCACAGGGCGGCGCCCCCGCTCGTCACCGGGCTGCCCCCGCTGACCAGCTCCAGGAAGCCTCCCCCGAGGAAGAACACCACCCCGGTGATCCGCCCTCCGTAGCCGTACTCGCGGTAGATCCGCAGGGCCAAGACGTCCCGGTACCAGGCCATGCCCGCCTCGAAGTCCGAGGGGCGCAGCAGGATGCGGCTCGAGAGCACTTCCACGGGGCGTCACGCTATAGGTGTCGCCTACTCTGCCGGGTCCCATGGAACTGCTGCTCGTCCGCCACGCCCGGCCCCTGCGCGTGGAGAGCGAGGTCGGACCGGCGGACCCGCCGCTGGCGCCGCTCGGCCACCGCCAGACCGCGGCGCTGGCCGACTGGCTGGTCGACGACGCCGAGGCGCCCATCGACGCGGTGTACACCAGCCCCCTGCGC
>JBKPRV010000521.1:0-5754 GCA_046734715.1 Actinomycetota bacterium
GTCCTGTCCCGGCGGCAGGTCGGCCACCGCCACCTCGACGTCGTGCTCGCGCTCCCACCGGTAGAAGCGCTCGGCGGCCGCCTGGCCGGCGCTGTCGGCGTCGAAGGCGAGGACGAGGCGGTGGGCCGCGAACCGGCCCAGCAGCCGCACATGCTCGTCGGTGAGCGCGGTGCCGCAGGTGGCCACGGCCAGGGGCACGCCCGCCCGGTGGAAGCCGATGACGTCGGTGTAGCCCTCACAGATCACCGCGGTGCCGGCGGTGACGATGGCCGCCTTGGCCCGGTCGAGCCCGTAGAGCACCTTGGACTTGTTGTAGAGCGGGGTCTCGGTCGTGTTCTTGTACTTGCCCTGGTTGCCGGGCCCCTCTCCCCCGGGCAGGATGCGCCCGCCGAAGCTGACCGGGTCGCCGCGGTCGTCATAGATGGGGAACAGGATGCGGGCCCGGAAGTGGTCCTGCAGCCGGTTGCGGCTGTTGCGCCGGGCGAGCCCGGTGCCCGCCGCGAGATCGTCGTCCAGGCGCAGCGCCCGGGCCAGCTCGTCCCAGGCGTCCGGGGCCCAGCCGACGGCGAACTCCCGCACCACCGAGCCGTCCAGCCCCCGGGCCCGCAGGTAGGACCGGGCCGCGCCGGCGTCGGCCCCCGACAGCAGGCGCTCGTGGTACCAGGCGACGGCCCGGGCCATGGTGTCGACCAGCCGGCTCCGGCGCTTGCGGCCCTCGCCGGCGTCGGGGTCGGTGTACCGCAGCGTGATGTTGGCCTTGGCCGCCAGCCGCTCGACCGCGGCCACGAAGTCGAGCTGGTCCTTCTCCTGCACGAAGGTGATCACGTCGCCCCTCGCCTGGCAGCCGAAGCAGTAGTACACGTTGTCGACCGCGTTGACCGAGAACGAGGCCGTGCGCTCGGAGTGGAACGGGCACAGCCCCTGCCAGCGCTGGCCCACCTTCCGGAGCGCGGTGTACTCGCTGACGACCTGCACGATGTCGGACGCTGCCTTCACTGCGGCAACGTCGTCGTCGTGGATGCCCATCGAGGCGAGGTTACCGGCGGGGGCGCCTTCCCTTGAGCTGCTCGAGCACCTCGTCGCGCACGGCCTTCCAGTCCTCTTTGACCTCGTTCTTGGTCGCCTTGGCGTCGGCGCTCCCGCGGCGGGCCTGGGACTTGATGTCGTCCCGCATGCGGATCAGCTCCTCGCGGAGGTAGCGCAGCTCCTCGCGGTGGGCGTCGAGGTGCTCGCGCCAGTTCCCGCCGGTGAGGTCGCGGGCATCGCGGGCCGCACGGTCCTCGCCGAACCGGGCCCGGAACTCGCGGGTGCGCTGCGCAGTCGCCCGGCGCACGTGGCCGCGCATGCCCGGCCGGGACAGCAGCTCCTCGTCGTAGGAGGCCTGAGCCGCAGCCATGGTGGTGAGCAGCGTGGCCAGCGTCGTCTGCTCCTCGGCCGTGAGCGCCTTGAAGCCGGCCCGAGGGCCGTAGACGATCGACACGGCGTGCTCGCGGGCGGCGATGCCCTCGTCGGTGAGCTGGACGGCCTTGATGCGGCGGTCGTGGGGGGCGACCCGCCGCTCGGCGAAGCCCCGGCCCTCGAGCCCGTCGACGACCACGGTCACGAACGAGGCGTCGCAGCCCCACCGGTCGGCCAGCTCGCGCATGGGGAGGGCGTCGCCGGCGTCCAGCTCGAGCAGGCCCTTGAGCATCGGCGGCGTGAGGCCCAGCTCCGCCGCCGTGTCGTGGAACACCGCCTGGTTCTCCGCGGAGAAGAACAGGTCGGTCACGGCCTGCGAGACCAGACGGGCTGCCTCCTCTTCGGTCACATCTCGGATGTTACTCGCGCAAGCACTTTCTTGCACGGATTCAACCTTTTATCGGAAAAGAAGGTTGACTCAGATCAAGTATCTGGTCCAGCATGGCCGCCATGGCATCCCCCACCCTGCATCACGCCCCCCAGGGCGTCACGGCGATAAGCGTCGAGGGCCTCACCAAGAGCTTCGGCGACGTGCAGGCGCTCGCCGGCATAGACCTCGCCGTCCCCGCCGGCACGGTCCTCGGCCTGCTCGGGCCCAACGGCGCCGGCAAGACCACGGCCGTCCGCATCCTCACCACCATCCTCCAGCCGGACGCCGGCCGGGCCGAGGTGCTCGGCATCGACGTCACCGGCCACCCCCAGGCGGTCCGCGAGCGCATCGGCCTGGCCGGCCAGTACGCGGCCATCGACGAGAACCTGACCGGCCGCGAGAACCTGCGCCTCATGGGGCGGCTCACGCACCTCCCCAAGCGCCGCACCGGCCGGCGGGCCGACGAGCTGCTCGAGCGCTTCGGGCTCACCGACGCGGCCAACCGCCCGGCCAAGACCTACTCGGGCGGCATGCGGCGGCGGCTCGACCTGGCCGCGGCGCTGGTGCACCGCCCCACCGTGCTGTTCCTCGACGAGCCCACCACCGGGCTCGACCCCGCCAGCCGCAGCGACCTGTGGCAGGTCATCGAGGAGCTGGTGGGCGACGGCTCCACCGTGCTGCTCACCACCCAGGACCTCGAGGAGGCGGACCGGCTCGCCGATCGCATCGCGGTCATCGACCAGGGCCGGGTCATCGCCGAGGGCACGCCGGCCACGCTCAAGTCCGACCTGGGCGGCACCGTGGTCGCGGTCACCATGACCGCCCCCGCCGTCGCCGCCCGGGCCGCGGGCATCCTCGCCACGTGGTTCGCCAGCCGGCCCACCACCACCGGCAGCACCGTCGAGCTGGCGGTCGAAGACTCGGCCACCGTGGTCGAGGTCGTGCGGATCCTCGACAACGCCGGCCTGCCGGTGTCGGCCCTGGCCGTGCGCGAGCCCAGCCTCGACGACGTCTTCCTGTCCCTCACCGGCCACCGGGCCGAGCCCGTGGAGGCCGAGCCCGTCCCCGCAGCGCGAGGTGCCGCATGACCGCCACCACCTTCCCCTCCCCGCTCCCCTCCCCCACCGAGGCCCCGGCGCTGACCCCATCGCTCACCCGGGGCCGCTGGAGCTACGCCGTCGGCGACGCCACCGCGGTGATGTGGCGCAACCTGCTCGCCTACGTGCGCCTGCCCGAGATGGCGGTGTTCTCGTCCATCCAGCCGATCATGTTCGTGCTGCTGTTCCGCTACGTGTTCGGCAACTCGATCAACCTGGCCGACCCGTCGATCGCCTACGTCGACTACCTGATGCCCGGCATCATGGTGCAGACCGCCGTGTTCGGAGCCATGGCCACCGGCATCGGCTTGGCCGAGGACCTGCACAAAGGGTTGATCGAACGGTTCCGGTCGCTGCCCATGGCCCGGTCCGCAGTGCTGGCCGGGCGCACCATGGCCGACTCGGTGCGCAACGTGTTCGTGATGGCGCTGGTCACCGTGGTCGGCATGCTGGTGGGCTTCCGCATCCACGACGGCCTGTTCCGCTACCTGTTCGCGGTGGCGCTGGTGCTGCTGTTCGCCTTCGCGGTCTCGTGGATCACGGCGACCGTCGGCCTGGGCGCCCCCAACGCCGAGGCGGCGCAGGCGGCCATGTTCCCGCTGCTCTTCCCGCTGATCTTTGCCTCGTCGGCCTTCGTGGACACCTCGTTCATGCCGGGCTGGCTCCAGGCCTTCGCCAACCACCAGCCGGTCACATACACGGTGGATGCCGCTCGTGACCTCGTGCTGGGCCTGCCCGCCGGCGGGGACGTGCTCGCCTCGATGGCCTGGTCCGTGGGCCTCGTCGCGGTGTTCGCCCCGCTGGCGGTGCGGCGCTACCGGCGAGCGGCCTGATCCGGTCCCTGCCATGCTGACCGGGCGATGACCACGCCCGGGCCCATCTCCCCCACGCCTCGCCCGGTGGCGACCTCGATCGACGAGCTCATCGAGGGCGCTACCGGGCGCCGCGCGTTCCGCAACGACGACGGCAAGTCGGGCTCATCCTTCGAGCGGCTGGAGATCGGCGGCGAGCGCTACGTGCTCAAGACCATGCACGTGCAGGACGACTGGCTGGCCCGGGGGCTGGGCGACCTGGCCTGCCGGCAGGTCACGGTGTGGGCGTCGGGCCTGCTCGACCTCTACCCGCCCTCGATCGACCACACCGTGGTGGGCGCGGCCCGGGGCTTCGGGCCGGGCGGTTGGGGGGCGGCGCTGCTCATGCGCGACGTGGGCGACCACCTGGTCCCCGAGGGCCACGAGCCCGTCCCCCTGGAACAGCACGCGGCGTTCCTCGACCACATGGCCGCGCTGTCGGCCCGCCTGTGGGGCTGGACCGACACGGTGGGCCTCACGCCGGCCTCCATCCGCTGGTGCCTGTTCGGCGACGACATGCTCGCCTGCGAGCGCGAGCGAGGTTGGCCCGATGCGGTGCCGCCCATCGCCGCCCGCGGCTGGCGGGCCTTCGCCCAGCGGGCCCCGACCGACGTGCGCGACGCGGTCCGGGAGGTGCGGAAGGCGCCGTGGCTGCTGGCCGACGCCCAGGCCACCACGCCGTCCACCTTCCTGCACGGCGACTGGAAGATGGGCAACCTGGGCAGCCACCCCGACGGGCGCACCATCCTGCTGGACTGCGCCTACCCGGGCGAGGGGCCGGCCTGCAACGAGCTGGGCTGGTACCTGGCCATCAACCGGGCCCGTCTGCCCGAGACCAAGGAGGCCGCCATCGTGCGCTTCCGGGCCGCGCTCGAGCGCCACGGCGTCGCCACGACCGGCTGGTGGGACCGCCAGCTCGACCTCAGCCTGTTCGGCATCCTGGTCCAGTTCGGCTGGGAGAAGGCGCTGGGCGACGACGCCGAGCTCGGCTGGTGGGTCGAGCGCGCCCGGGCGGGCGCGGCGCGGCTCTAGCCCTGGGGTGCCGGCGCTTCCTCCGGCTCGGAGGCCTCGGCCTCGACGGCGGCCCGCTCGCGCCGGTCCTTGCGGATCGACAGCAGGATGGCCACGGTCAGGACCAGGGCGATCACTCCCAGGCTCACGTACGTGGGGATGTGGTACCAGTACGAGATCAGCATCTTGACGCCGACGAAGGCGAGGATGATCGCCAGGCCCTCCTGCAGCAGCGAGAACTTGTCCCGCAGGTCGGCGAGCAGGAAGTAGAGCGCCCGCAGGCCGAGGATGGCGAAGGCGTTCGACGAGAACACGATGAACTGCTCGCGGCTCACCGCCAGGATGGCGGGGATCGAGTCCACCGCGAACACCACGTCGCTGGTCTCCACGACGATGAGCACGGCCAGCAGCGGCGTGGCCAGCAGCTTGCCCGCCCGGCGCACGGTGAGCCGCTGGCCGTTGTATTCGGTGGTGGACGGGATGACGCGCCGCAGCACTTTGAGGACGGCGTTGTTCTCCGGGTGCACCTCCTCGTCGTCGTGGCGCAGCATGCGCAACGCGGTGACGAGCAGCAGGCCGCCGAACACGAACAGCATCCAGTCGAAGCGCTCCAGCAGCGTGATCCCGCCCAGGATGAACAGGAAGCGCAGCACGAGGGCGCCGAAGATGCCCCAGAACAGCACCCGGAACTGGTAGGCGCGGGGCACCGCGAAGTAGCTCATGATCAGCGCCCACACGAACACGTTGTCGACGCTGAGGCTCTTCTCGATCAGGTAGCCGGAGATGTACTCGGTCGCGGCCGGGCCGCCGTGCCAGACGAACATCACGCCGGTGAAGGCGATGCCGATGCCGATCCACACCGCCGACTCGATGGCCGCCTCCTTGAAGCCGATGTCGTGCGGCCGGCGGTGGACGAGCAGCAGGTCGCCGACCAGCAGGACGGCGATGCCGCCGACGAGCGCGGCCC
>JBKPRV010000522.1:0-16854 GCA_046734715.1 Actinomycetota bacterium
CCACCAGGCCGTCGCCGTCGCGCTCCCAGCGCATCGCGTCGCCGTCGACGTCGAGCGACGCCAGGCGCCCGCCGCGCGTCCAGCCGAGGGTGAACGTGCGGTTCCGGGCCGGCTCGTGGACCAGCCGCGGGCGGCCCGAGCCGTCGCGCTCGAACACGATGGCGTCGCGCCCGTTGAGCCGGACGTCGGTGGCCAGGCCGCGGGCGTCGCGCTCCCACTCGACCACGTCGCCGGTCGGCAGCTCGCGGGCCGTGACCCGCCCGGCCGCGTCGCGGCGCAGCCGGGTGACCCGGCCCAGCTGGTCGGTGGTCGCCACCGGGCGGCGCATGCCGTCGTAGGTGGTGGTGACCAGCCCACCGAGCTCGTCGAGGAGGCCGACGCGGTTGCCCCGCTCGTCGTAGCGCAAGCGCACGCTGTGCCCGAGCGGGTCGGTGGCCGACACCAGCTTCCCGGTGAGGTCGTAGCGGTACCGGTGGGTGGCCCCCACCGGATCGGTGACCGCCGTGACCCGGCCGGCGTGGTCGTAGCTCGACCGCCACGTGCGCCCGCCCTGGCTGGTCTCGACCGCCCGGCCCTCGGCGTCGTAGGCGACCCGGTCGACCCGCCCGCTCGGCCAGGTGGTGGCCACCAAGCGGTCGCAGGCGTCCCAGGCGAAGCGCGTGGTGGCCCCGGCCGCGTCGGTCACGGACGTCAGCCGCCCGGCGGCGTCGTACTCGTTGGTCCAGCTGCGGCCCTCGGTCGTGGTCACCGACCGCACGCGTCCCGCGGGCGTGTAGGTGTAGGTGAGCGAGTCGCCGTCGGGGAAGCGGACCGACCGGGCCCGGCCCCAGACGTCCCACTCGTAGGCGGTGACCGCCCCGTCGGGCCGGTCCTCCCGGACGACGCGCCCCAGCGCGTCGCGGGTGTACCGGGTGGCGTTGCCGGTGGGGTCGACCAGCTCGGCGAGCTGCCCGGCGCCGTCGTAGCGGTGGCGGGTCTCGTGGCCCAGCGGGTCGGTGGACGCCACCAGCCGGCCCTCGGCGTCGTAGTCGTAGCCCCAGGTGCCGCCGGCCGGATCGTGGACCAGGGAGAGGCGCCCGACCGCGCTGTAGGCCAGCTCCCACTTGGCCCCGCCGGGCGCCGCGAAGCCGACCAGCCGCTCCAGGTGGTCGTGGGACAGCTCCAGCGTGGCGCCGAGCGCATCCACCACGCGCTCCATGGCGCCGTGGCTGCCGTGCTCGAAGGACGTGTGGCCGCCGTCGGGGTCGACCAGGCCCGCCAGTCGGCCCGCGGGCGTCCAGTGCAGCGTGTACTCGTGGCCCAGCGGGGTGCGCAGCGCCAGCAGGCGGCCCGCGTCGTCACGCTCGAACTCGTAGTGGGCTCCGTCGGGGAGCGTGAGGCCGAGGGCGAGCCCGCTGATGTGGGGCTCGGTGCGGCTGGTGGCGCCCAGCCCGTTGCCGATCGCCACCACGTTGCCGTCGGCATCGTGCTCCAGTCGCACGGGCACGCCGTCGGCGTCGGTGAGCGACCGGACCAGGCCGCCCTCGACCTCGAAGGCGACCTCCCAGCCGTCGGGTCCGGCCATGCGGGACGGCAGCGGCCCGTCGCCGTCGTAGTCGAACGTGAGCCGGCGACCGCCCTCGATCTCGTGGGCGACCACGCGGCCCGCCTCGTCGTACTCCCAGCGCTCCTCGCCACCGCCCGCGGTGCGGCTCGTGGCGCTCCGCCCGTCGGCCGCGTAGTCCTGGCGCCGCGTGGCGCCGTCGAACCCGCTGGCCTCCAGGCAGCGGCCCTCGGCGTCGAAGCTGCGCCGCAGCTCGCGGCCCTGAGGGTCGACCAGGCCGATCAGCCGGCCGGCCTGGTCGTGCTCGAAGACGTTGACCGGGCCGTCCTCGGTGTCGGACACCACCGTCCGGTGCCCGCGGACGTAGCGGAACACCGTCTCCCGGCCGAAGGGCGAGGTCTGGAGGGTCACCCGGCCCTCGTCGTCGTAGCGGTTGCGGCACAGCCGGATGCCGTCGGCGTCCCACACCTCGACGATGTGGCCCCGGTCGTCGACCTCGTAGCGGCGCGCGCCCAGGACCCGCTCGGAGCCGACCAGGTCGCCGGCGTCGTTGTACCGGTAGCGGGCGACCCGCCCGCAGGACGAGCGCACGGCCACGATGCGGGCACCCTCCCAGTCGAGCTCGAGGCGCCGGCCGCCCTCGTGCTCCACCTCGGTGAGCAGGCCGCCGGTGTAGGCGAACGTGGTGGTGCCGGTGGCGGGGTCGACCACCGTGCGCACCAGCCCCTCGGCGTCGTAGCTCCACACCGCGCCGGGCCGCTCGGAGTGCCGGTCCCAGCGCAGCTCCCAACCGTCCTCGACCCGCGTCAGCCGGGCCTGCACCCCGGAGACGGGCTGGTAGGCATCGGGCTCGTCCGGATCGGGGGAGGGCGGGAACACGGCCATCTGCCCGTCCGGGCCCTGGTAGCCGACGGTACCGCCGGCCTCGGGGACGAGCGCGGTCGAGGCCCACGAGGCCCAGCCCCGCCCGAAGGGGCCGCCGGCCACGAAGCGGGACGAATAGGTGCGGGACCAGCGCAGCAGCGCCAGGCGGTCGGGCCAGGTGAAGTCGTCCTCCACCTCCAGGAAGTGGCCGGTGGCGGTGCACACCGGGTCGTTGACGAAGCCCGAGGTGCGGGGCGTGCCCGCGGCCAGCGGCGAGTCGACCGTCACGATCGGGCGGGCGTTGAGGACGGCGGCGGGGTCGTAGCCCGCGGCGCGGGCCGCAGCGTCGAACGCGGCGGAGAAGGCGGCATCGCCGACCACGGCCAGGCCGTTGCCGTCCGGCGACCGGTCGGCGTTGACGAAGGCCTGCCGGACCAGGGCCACGAAGGTCTCGTCGTCGACGTAGTGCTGGATGAACCCCGGCAGCTCGACGTTCATGAGGTCGTAGTTGCCGACGTAGGAGGAACCCGAGCTCTGGAACTCGAAGTAGCTCCTCTGCAGCTCGGTGATGCGGCCCACGAGCTCGGCCCGGATCGTGCCCGCGGCGTCGACGAAGGTCTGCAGTTTGGCCGGCTTGGCGGAAGAGGTCCCCATCGCCCGGCGATGAAAGCACACGGCTGCGCGCGTTGGTGCGCGCCCCGAGGTGACCACATCGGAGGTGCCGGCGCGGGTACCGTCCCGGGGTCATGGGAGGGTATGGAGCCAGCGGCACCAACGTGAACTTCGCCTTCGACCTGGCGCTGCGCGCGGCCCGCGACCTCTACGAGCTGGCCGGGGTCGTCCACACCAAGCACTCGGCCCGGGCCGGCGAAGCGGCGCTGGCGGTCGACGGCTGGGAGGGCGGGCACCGCGACACCTTCGACGGGCAGCTGTCCACCGAGAGCACGGACGCGGAGACCATCCGCTCGGCGTTGGTCACGCTGGCCGGCAGGTTCGCGTCCGAGTGGGCCGCAGCTCGCGGCGAGCAGGACCGCATCAACCAGGCGCGCTGGGTGCAGCAGCAGAAGGACGACGACTGCTGGGCGGAGGACGGGGTCGAGTGGATCACGGGGGAGGACGACTACGGGCCCCCGCCGGAGGATCCCCCGGTCCCCCAACCGCCGGAATACACGGTCACCCGCGACCCGATCCACCCGGAGTTCGAGTACGCCTGATCCCCGGGTTACGGTGCCCGCGATGCGAGCCGATGGACGAGCGCCCGACGAGCTCCGCCCGGTCACCTTCGAGCGGGACTTCACCGAGATGGCCGCGGGGTCGTGCCTGGTCAGCTTCGGCCAGACCCGGGTGCTGTGCACCGCCTCGCTCGACGAGGACGTGCCCCGCTGGATGCGCGGCCGTGGCACCGGCTGGGTGACGGCCGAGTACTCGATGCTGCCGGGCTCGTCGGCCGAGCGCATCCGACGCGAGGTCAAGGACGGCCATCCCTCGGGGCGCAGCCAGGAGATCCAACGGCTGGTGGGGCGGGCCCTGCGCTCGGTGTGCGACATGGCGCTGCTGGGGGAGCGGCAGGTCATCGTCGACTGCGACGTGCTCCAGGCCGACGGCGGCACCCGCACCGCGTCGATCTGCGGCGGCTACCTGGCCCTGCACGACGCCCTGGCCCGGGTGGTGGCTCAGGGCGTCATCGGCGCCCACCCGCTGACCGCCTTCTGCGCCGCCATCTCGGTGGGGGTGGTCGACAGTGTGCCGGTGCTGGACCTGCCCTACAGCGAGGACAGCCGGGCCGAGGTCGACATGAACGTCGTGATGACGTCCGAGGGCCGGTTCGTCGAGGTGCAGGGCACGGCCGAAGGCCAAGCCTTCACCCGCGGTGAGCTGGACGGGATGCTGGGCCTGGCCGAGAAGGGGATCGGTGAGCTGATCGACCTCCAGCGCGAGATGGTGGCCGAGCCGCCGCCGTTTCGCCGGGTGTCCAAGCAGCGGTGACCCGGCTGCTCCTGGCCACCGGCAACGCCCACAAGCTGGCCGAGGTCCAGGCCATCCTCGGCCCCGCCTATCTGCTCGAGGCCCGCGACCCGGACGTGGAGGAGACCGGCACCACCTTCGAGGCCAACGCCCTGCTCAAGGCCCGCGCCGTGGCCGGGGCCAGCGGCGAGGCCGCGGTGGCCGACGACTCCGGCATCGAGATCGACGCCCTGGGCGGCGACCCCGGTGTGCGCTCGGCCCGCTGGACCGACGAGGGCGACTGGATCCCCCGGGTGCTGCGAGAGCTGGACGGCGTGCCGCCCGAGGGCCGGGGCTGCCGCTACGTCTGCGCGGCCGCGGTGGCCTGGCCCGACGGCCGCGAGGCGGTGGTGCTCGGCACGGTGGACGGGGTGGTCCCGGCCGAGCCCCGGGGCACGGGCGGCTTCGGCTACGACCCGATCATGATCCCCGCCGAGGGCGACGGCCGCACCTTCGCGGAGATGACCGAGGCCGAGAAGCACGCGCTCAGCCACCGCGGCCGCGCCTTCCGGGCGCTGGCCGAGCTGCTCCAGGACAGGCCCTAGCCCGCGAGGTGCTGGCGCAGCACGTACTGGAGGATGCCGCCGTGCTGGTAGTAGGCGGCCTCCATGGGAGTGTCGAGCCGGGCGATGACGGGCACGGACCGCCCGCCCGCGTCCACCGTCAGCCGGGCGCCCAGCAGCGTGGTCGGGTCCGTGCCGGCCAGTCCGGGCACCGAGAAGGTGGCGGCGGCCACCGCCTCGGCGTCGCCGAGGCCGGTCGAGTCCAGGGTGCCGCCGTCGGCCAGCTGCAGGGGCAGCACGCCCATGCCGATGAGGTTGGAGCGGTGGATGCGCTCGAAGCTCTCGGCCACGACGACCCGCACGCCCAAGAGGGCGGTGCCCTTGGCCGCCCAGTCGCGGGACGAGCCCGAGCCGTACTCCTTGCCGGCCACCACCACGAGGGGCACCCCCTCCGACCGGTAGCGCTCGGCGGCGTCGTAGATCGAGATCTGCTCGCCCGAGGGCTGGTGCACGGTCACGCCCCCCTCGGTGCCCGGCGCCAGCCGGTTGCGGATGCGCCGGTTGGCGAAGGTGCCCCGGATCATGACCTCGTGGTTGCCGCGGCGGGAGCCGTACGAGTTGAAGTCGGGCGGCTCGACGCCGTGCTCGATCAACCAGCGGCCCGCGGGGCTGTCGGGGTGGATGGCGCCCGCGGGGGAGATGTGGTCGGTGGTGACGCTGTCGCCCAGCAGCGCCAGCGCCCGGGCGCCCTCGACGCCGGCCAGCGGCGGTGGGTCGTCGGGCATGCCGTCGAAGTAGGGCGGCCGGCGCACGTAGGTGGACGTGTCCGACCACTCGTAGGCCCCGCTCGCGACCGGAAGGCCCTGCCACAGCTCGTCGCCCTCGAACACCTCGCCGTAGGCGGACCGGAACATGTCCGAAGCGAGCGCCTCCTCCACCACTGCGTTGACCTCGGCGGACGTGGGCCAGATGTCTCGCAGGTACACCGGCTCCCCGTCCTCGCCCCGGCCCAGCGGTTCGGTCGTGAGGTCGAGGTCCATGGTCCCGGCCAGGGCGTAGGCCACCACCAGGGGCGGCGAGGCCAGGTAGTTCATGCGCACGTCGGGGTTGATCCGGCCCTCGAAGTTGCGGTTGCCGGACAGGACCGACACCAGCGCCAGCCCGTGCTCCTCGGCGGCCCGGGCGATGGGCGGCGGCAGTGGTCCCGAGTTGCCGATGCAGGTGGTGCAACCGAAGCCGACGACGTCGAAGCCGAGCTTGGCGAGGTCGGGGAGGAGACCCGCGCGGTCGAGGTAGTCGACCACCACCTTGGACCCGGGGGCGAGGGACGTCTTGACCCACGGCCGCCGGGCCAGCCCCCGCTCCACCCCCTTCCGGGCCACCAGGCCCGCCCCCACCATGACCTGCGGGTTCGAGGTGTTGGTGCAGCTGGTGATGGCGGCGATGGCGACGTGGCCGTGGTCCAGCTCGACGTCCTCCTCCTGGTCGAGGCCTGACGTGGCGTCGAGCCGCACCCTGACCCGCTGGTGGGGCCGGTCTGCCGTGGCGCTGGCGGCCACAGGATCCGCGTCCGGCACCGGCGTGGCGGCAGCGGCATGGTCGGCACCGTTGCGAGTGGCCGACGGCGGGTCGCTGGCCGGGAAGGACGCGGCGTCGGCCTCGTCGTAGGCGTGCCCGATCGCGACCGGGGTGGCGCGTTCGGCCTGGGGGAGCGAGTCGGCGAGGGCGACGGCGAAGCGCTCCTTGGCCTCCCGCAGCAGCACCCGGTCCTGGGGACGGGCAGGCCCGGCGATGGCGGGCTCGACGGTGGACAGGTCGAGCTCCAGCGTCTCGGTGTAGGTGGGCTCGCCCGCGGGGTCGTGCCACAGGCCCTGCTCCTTGGCGTAGGCCTCGACCAGCGCCACGAGGGGGTCGGGCCGGCCGGTGAAGCGCAGGTAGCGCAGGGTCTCGCCGTCGATGGGGAAGATCGTGATGGTCGAGCCGTACTCCGGCGACATGTTGCCGATGGTGGCCCGGTTCTCCAACGGCACGTTGGCCACGCCCGGCCCGTAGAACTCCACGAACCGGCCGACCACCCCGTGCGCCCGCAGCATGTTGGTCACGGTGAGGACCAGATCGGTGGCGGTGGTGCCCTCGGGCAGCTCGCCCCCGAGCTTGATCCCCACCACCTCGGGGATCAGCATCGAGATGGGCTGGCCCAGCAGCGCGGCCTCGGCCTCGATGCCGCCCACGCCCCAGCCCACCACGCCCAGCCCGTTGACCATCGGCGTGTGGGAGTCGGTGCCCACCAGCGTGTCGGGGAAGGCCACCCCGTCGCGGTCGGCGACCACGGTGGCCAGGTACTCCAGGTTGACCTGGTGGCAGATGCCGGTGGCCGGGGGCACCACCCGGAACTGCCCGAAGGCCTGCTGGCCCCAGCGCAGGAACTGGTAGCGCTCGACGTTGCGCTGGTACTCCAGCTCGGCGTTGCGGGCCAGGGCCTCGGGCCGGCCGAACACGTCGACCTGCACGGAGTGGTCGATGACCAGGTCGGCGGGGATGAGCGGGTCGAGCTCCTGCGGGTCCCGGCCGCGCCCGGCCACCGCGTCCCGCAGGGCGGCGAGGTCGACGACCGCGGGCACGCCGGTGAAGTCCTGCATCAGCACCCGGGCGGGGGAGAAGCTGATCTCCCGGTCGCCGTCCCCGCCGGCATGGTCGCGCCCGCCGGACCAGCGCGCCAGCGCGGCCACGTCGTCGTCGGTGACCGCGGTGCCGTCGTGGTGGCGCAGCAGGTTCTCCAGCAGCACCTTCATCGAGTAGGGCAGCCGGGAGACGCCGAAGTCGTCCTCGAGGGTGCTCAGCCGGTGGATCTCGTAGCGGTCGTCACCGACCTCGAGCGTGCCGCGTGCGTCGAACCTGGCCATGTCGTGACCTCCGGAGAGACGACTTCCCGCACCGTAGCGAGCTAGTCGTCGTTCCGGTGGCTGGGCCGTGCGCCCATGCGGTAGGCATGGCTATCGCCGTGACCCGGAGCCACACCACCACCACCGAGCTGACCGCGACGCCGAAGCTCGTGCGGGCCATCCTCCGGCGCGACCGCGTCCGCATCGCGGTCTGGACCGTGTCGATCGCCGGGCTGGTGGTGGTGACCGCCGCCAGCGTGAAGGGCCTGTTCCCGACCCAGGCGGACCTCGACCGGGCCGCGGCGGCCGAGACCAGCGCGGCGGCGATCGTGCTGAACGGCCCGCCCTACGGGCTCGACACGGTCGGCGGCCAGGTCGCGTACCAGGTCGGGGTGTGGGGCATGGTGGCCGTCGCCCTGATGACCATGTTCATGTACACGCGGAACACGCGCGCCGAGGAGGAGAGCGGCCGCCTGGAGCTGGTGCGGGCCGCTGTGGTCGGGCGGCACGCGCCGTCCACCGCGGCGTTGATCGTCGTCGGGGGGATCAACCTGCTGGTCGGCCTGTCCGTGGGCCTGGCCAACATCGCCTACGGCCTGCCGGTGGGCGGCTCCCTGGTGTTCGGCGCCGGGTTCACCGTGCTGGGCCTGATCTTCTGCGGCGTCACGGCCATCACGGCGCAGGTCACGGAGAACACGAGGGTGGCCAACGGCCTCGCCGGCATCGTCCTGGGCGTGGCCTTCGCACTGCGGGCCATCGGCGACGTGAACGACGGCACGTTGTCCTGGCTGTCGCCCATCGGGTTGGTGCAGAAGTCCCGGCCTTATGCCGGCGACGTCTGGTGGCCGCTGGCGATCGGCCTCGTGCTCGCGGCGGTCCTGACCCTCGTGGCCGCTGTCCTGGCCTCCCACCGGGATCTCGGTGCGGGCCTGACCCAGCCGCGCCCCGGACCCGCCACCGGCGGGCGTCTCATGGCCGGCCCGTTCGGCCTCGCGCTGCGGTTGCAGCGGGGCAGCCTGGTCTCCTGGGCCATCGGGCTCTTCGCGACCGGTGTGGCCTACGGCTCGATCATCGACCAGCTCAACGACCTGCTCGAAGGCAACGACGCGGCCAAGGACCTGATCGCCCAGGCCGGAGGGGTCACCATCACCGACTCGTACCTGTCGACCACGGTGCTGACCATGGGCCTCATCGCCGCCGGCTACGCCCTGCAGTCCGCGCTGCGGCTGCGAACTGAGGAGAACGCCGGGCGGGTGGAGCCGCTGCTGGCCACGCCGACCTCCCGCGATCGCTGGGTCACGAGCCACGTGGCGATGTCGTTCCTCGGGGTCGCGGTGGTCATGACGGCCGGCGGGCTGGGCGCAGGGCTGACCGTCGCCCTGATCACCGGCGACTGGGGCGAGGTGTCGCGCCTGGTGGGAGCGTCGCTCGTGTACGTCCCCGCGGTGTGGCTGCTGGCCGGGATCGCGGTCGCCCTGTTCGGGCTGGCCCCTCGGGCCGCGCTCGCGGCGTGGGCCGCCATGGCCTTCTGCTTCGTGATCGGCATGTTCGGTCAGCTGCTCAGCCTGCCGAGCTGGCTCATGGACATCTCGCCGTTCCAGCGCACCCCGCGTGTCCCGGCCGACGGCGTGTCCCTGGTGCCGGTGCTCGCCATCGCCGCCGTGGCCGCGGTGCTGACGGCGGCGGGCATGGCGGGTTTCCGCCACCGGGACGTCGCCAGCAGCTGAGCGACCTCGTGGCGCCGTGTCCGGGCGCGGCCCAGGGCGGGGGCGACCAGGGCGATCAGGGCGCCGCGGCGCACACCGCCAGCCCGATCGTGCCGTCGACCCTCGCCCACCTCGACGAACTGGTCCCAGTCGAGTCGCTCGTCGCCCCAGTGCAGGCACACATCCATCACCAGGTGCGACGCCATACCGGCGACGAAGGCGGGGACGAGACGGCGCGCCACCAACCCGATCGCGGCCCCCGCGATGGCGTGGTCGGTGATGAACAAAGCCCTACGAGCCGGGCTCGCGGGCGCGGCTGGGCGCCACCCGGGGGGGCTCGTTGGGCATCTTGGGGTACACCGGCGGCCAGGGGGCGTCCATGAGCCCGGCCGCCATGTCCCGCTCCGACATCGCCAGCAGCGGCTCCAGGGAGTGCGGCGCCTCGGCGATGCCGGCCCAGGGGTCGCCGTCGCCCTCGACCCGGCCGGGGACGCTGGCGATGGTCAGGTCGTCGGGGTGGACATCGGTCAGCTCGTCCCAGGACAGTGGCGTCGAGACCGGCGCACCCACGCGGGCCCGCACGGACCAGGCGCCGAACACCGTCTTGTGGGGCGCGTTCTGGTTGTAGTCCACGAAGATGCGGGTGCCCCGCTCCTCTTTCCACCAGGCGGCGGTGATGAGGTCCGGGCGGCGACGCTCGAGCTCGCGGGCCAGCGCCACCGCCGCCGCCCGCACCTGGTACGCGTCCCAGCGGGGCTCGACGCGCACGTACACGTGCAGGCCCCGGTTGCCGGTGGTCTTGGGGTAGCCGGTGATGCCGTGCTCGGCCAGCAGCTCGCGCAGCACGAAGGCGGCCTGCACGGCCTCGCCGAAGCCGGTGCCGGGCTGGGGGTCGAGGTCGAGGCGCAGCTCGTCGCAGTGGTCCTCGTCCGCGATGTCGGCGCGGAACGGCCACACGTGGAACCCGAGGCAGCCGAGGTTCACGGCCCAGACGACATGCGCGATGTCGGCCGCCACCATGGCCCGGGACGGGGTGCCGTTGACCGTGCGCACGACCGTGGTGGCCAGCCAGTCAGGGGCGTTCTCCGGCACGCGTTTCTGGAAGAAGTTGGTGCCCTTGACCCCCGACGGGAAGCGCTGCATGAGCGTGGCCCGACCGCCCATCGCCGCCATCACCGGGCCCTCCAGCGCCAGGTAGTAGCGCACGAGGTCGAGCTTGGTCTCGCCCCGCTGGGGGAAGAACACCTTGCCGGGGCTGGTGATCTCGACCTCGCGTCCCGCGGCCTCGACCGTGGTGGCGTCACGCCGGGAAGGCATGGCGCCCACGGTACTCACGGTTCGCACAGATCTACCTCCGGTAGATCACCAGCTACTCGGTTCTACCTCCGGTAGATCACCAGCTGCCCAGCTCTACCTCCGGTAATCACCAGCCGCGCAGGTCCACGTCCCAGACGTCGACGACCTCGTCCCCCTCGACCACCAGCATGCGCTCGTGCAGCGCCACCGTCGGGTCGACGTGGGCCGGCAGGACCCGCACCCGGTCGCCCACGGCCACGGGATGCTCGTCCCGGGTGCCGAAGGTGATGTGCTCGTCGGACACGAACCAGCAGTCGCCCGCGTCCACCACGGTGGGGTTCCCATGGTCCATGCCCAGGGCCTTGAGGCCGGCGTCCAGCACGCCCCAGCCCTTCGGGTGCACGGAGATGACCGTGGTCCACAGGGACAGAGCCGAGCGGAACGCGGGGGCGTGGGGCAGGTACTCGGTGTCCATCAGGCAGTAGGACCCGGCCTGGATCTCGGTGGCCCAGCGGTTGCAGTCGTAGGTGCCGGTCCCGCCGGCCGAGACCACGTCGCCGCCGACGGCCTCGTGGACGGCGACGAGCGTCGCCATGGACGCCTCGACCCGCTCGGCCTTGGTCTCGCCCGGCTCGCGCATGAGGTGGCCCTCGTAGCCCATGACGCCCCGAACGGCCAGCCCCTGCGCTCGGGCCCGGTCGGCCAACCGGCCGGCATCGGCCGGGTCGCAGCCACAGCGGGGCAGGCCCACGTCGACGTCGATCAGCACCTCGCGCACGCCTCCGGCCGCGGCGGCGTCGACGGTCTGGTCCGAGTCGACGGCCACCGTGATCCGGGCGGAGTCGGCGAGCACCCCGAGGCGGGTGCAGTCCAGGACCTCGTTGGCCAGCAGCAGGTCTTCGCCCAGGCCGGCCGCGGCCATGCCCTCCATCTCCCGGACCGTGGCGCAGCAGAACCCGCGATGCCCGGCCGCCGCCAGTCGCCGGGCGAGGGCCGTCGACTTGAACGCCTTGACGTGGGGCCGCAGCCGGGGCCCGGGCAGGGCCGCGGTCATCGTGGCCACGTTCTGGTCGAAGATGGGGAGATCGACCACGAGGGCCGGGGTGGGGACGTCGTCAAGTTTCACGCCCGGCGCACGTTACCGACCCATCCGGAATGCGGCCCGCTGCGAACACCCTTACGTACACCCTTGCGCAACCCCGATCAGTCGGCTGTGCTGTCGGGGCGACCAGTGGAGGACGACGAGTGCGATCTGGAGCCCAGTCGGGCGGGCGACTGCCACGCACAGTGGCGGCGCTGGTAGCGACAACGATGATCCTGGGCGGGGTCTCCGCCACCGCGGCCGCGGCCCAGACGCCGCCTCAGACGCCCACCACCTCCGCCCAGCCGCAGGTCGAGCCGCCCGACACCAACACGTTCCCCATCCCCGCGCCCGTCGAGGTGTCGTTCACCGACAGCTGGCACGCCTGCCGCGACGGCTGCTCGCGCCAGCACAAGGGCAACGACCTGCTGGCCGACGAGGGCTCCCCGGTGGTGGCGGTGGAGTCGGGCACGATCGTCAAGGTCAACAACGTGGACGAGGGCCTCGGCGGCCTCACGGTGTGGCTCCGGGGCGAGTCGGGCGTCAGCTACTACTACGCCCACAACTCCGAGAACCTGGTGGCCCCGGGCGACGTCGTCACCCGCGGCCAGGTGATCGCCCGGGTGGGCCGCACCGGCAACGCCCGCAACACGGCGGCCCACGTCCACTTCCAGATCAACCTGTGCGGCACGCTGTCGAGCGACGAGCCCTGCACGGTCGACCCCTACCCCTACCTGCAGCGCTGGTCGCAAGGGCAGGTGGGCGGGGGCGCCGACGGCGTGGCCTGGTACCAGCCGGGCACGGCCGACTGGGGTCGCCGCAGCGACACCGGCTCGGAGCTGACGCCGGTGGCGTTCGGCCCCGCGGGCGTGCCGGACGTCCTGCCGCTGGCCGGCGACTGGAACGGCGACGGCCGCGACTCCGTCGGCCTGTACCAGCGGTCCGACGCCACCTTCCACCTGCTGGACGACCAGGGCGTCGAGATGGCGCCCATCGCCTTCGGCACCCCGGGCCGCAGCGACGTGTGGCCCATCGCCGGCGACTTCGACGGCGACGGCCGCGACACCATCGGCTTCTACCAGCAGTCCGACGCCACCTTCCAGGTCATGGTGGACGGGGGAGTGCGTTCGGCCCCGTTCGCGCTCGGCACCGCCTGGCGGGCCGACGCGCTGCCGGTGGTGGGCGACTGGGACGGCGACGGCCGCGACTCGCTGGGCGTCTACCAGCAAGCCGACACCACCCTGGTGCTGGTGGACGACGAGGGCCATCCCGTCGACCCCACCACCGTGGCCCTGCCCGCCGAGCGTCCCGAAGGCGCCACCGCCTACGACGCCTTCCCGGTGGCCGGCGACTGGGACGGCGACGGCCGCGACGCCATCGGCATCCTGTGGCGCGACGCTGCCACGATGGAGCTGCCGGTGCCCAGCCTCGAGGACCCGGCCGCGAGCCGGGCCGTCACCACCGACGAGGTCCCCGACATGCTGCCGGTGGCGGGCGACTGGAACGGCAACGACCTGGTCACCATCGAGGACCTGCGCCAGATCTTCGGCCCGTTGCCCGACGAGGCCAAGGTGGTCGAGGCCCTGCCCGCCATCAACGCCGCCATGATGCGGGCCGGCATCTTCACCCCCGCCCGCAAGGCGGCCTTCCTGGCCACGCTGCGCAACGAGAGCGGCTTCCGCTACGACGCCGTCGAGGTGGGCAACGAGCGCCGCTACCGGGGCCGCGGCCTGATCCAGCTGACCGGAGAGGGCAACTACCGGGCCGCGGGCCGGTTCCTGAACGTCGACCTGGTGACCAACCCCGACCTGGCTCTCAACGGGTTGGTCAGCCCCGCTGTCGCCGCCTGGTACTGGACGGTGGCCCGGAACATCAACATGGCCGCCGACCAGCTCGACATGGCTGCGGTCAACATCGCCATCGGCTACGCCCCGAGCATGCGCCGCGACATGACCCGCTGCGCCGACTTCATCGCCTCCCTGCGCTACTTCAGCGGTGGGGCCATCCCGGAGGGCGTGAACTGCGCCCGCACCGACGCCTCCCGGCGCCTGGCGTTCTCGGCCATCGTGGCCCCGGCCACCGGCGGCGGGGTCCTGCCCGGCCTGCCGCAGGCTCCCTCGGCCCCGGCAGCCGGCGTGGCGCCCGACCTGTCGTCGGTCCCGCCGGAGTGGACGCCGCCCACCACCAGCCCGGCTCCGGCTCCGGTCACTCCGACCAGCCCGCCGCCGACCGCCCCGGGCACGACGCAGCCGCCCGCCACCGAGCCGCCGCCCACCGATCCGGGCTCGACCACCCCGCCGACGGACGGCAGCACGACGAGCACGACCGAGCCGTCGACCACCTCGCCGTCGGCCCCGTCCTCGACCGACTCGCCGTCGTCCACCGACTCGTCGACCTCATCGCCCGCCGAGTCCTCGACGACGTCCACCGGCTCGACCACCTCGACGGTGGTGCCCGACTCGACCTCCTCCACCACGCTGTTCGAGAGCCAGTACTGAGCGGTGCCGGCGGTGGGAGTCGAACCCACACTGGACAGGACCTAAACCTGTTCTCTCTGCCAATTGGAGTACGCCGGCCGGCCGGTGAGCATAGGGGTGCGGGACTCGGGCCCGGCGCCGCTACCCTCTGCGGCCGTGAGCCTGATTCTCCCTACCGCGCAGAACGCCTCGATCGTCAGCCCGACGCACGAGATCTTCAACCGGCTTCTTCGTGAGCGCATCATCTTCCTCGGCACCGAGGTCGACGACGACATCGCCAACGTGGTCTGCGCCCAGCTGCTCCACCTGGCGGGCGACGAGTCCGACCAGGACGTCTGGCTCTACATCAACAGCCCGGGCGGGTCGGTGACCGCGGGCATGGCCATCTACGACACCATGCAGTTCATCGAGCCCGACGTGGCCACGGTGTGCATGGGCCTCGGCGCTTCGATGGGGCAGTTCCTGCTGTGTGCGGGGGCCAAGGGCAAGCGTTACGCCCTGCCGCACGCCCGCATCATGATGCACCAGCCCTCGGGCGGCATCCGGGGCCAGGCCGCGGACATCGCCATCCAGGCCGAGCAGCTGCTCTACGTCAAGGAGCTGATGGCCGAGCGCATCGCCTTCCACACGGGCCAGGACGTCGAGCAGATCCGGGCCGACTCCGAGCGCGACCGCTGGTTCACGGCCGAGCAGGCCAAGGACTACGGGATCATCGACAACGTGATCGTCAAGCGCGGCGAGATGCTGTAGCGCGCTCGCGCAGCTCGCTCACCGCGTGCTCCAGGCCCTGGGGATCGCGGAACAGCGCCGACCCCGCTACCAGCACGTTTGCCCCGGCCCGGGCCGCACCGGCCACGGTCGCGGGGCCGATGCCGCCGTCGACCTCGACGTCGCAGTGGTAGCCGCCCTCTTCGATCATGCGGCGGACGCGGGCGATCTTGGGCTCCATGGTGGGGATGTAGTCCTGGCCGCCGAAGCCGGGGTTGACGGTCATGACCAGCACCATGGCGCACAGGTCGAGCACGTCCTCGACCGCGACCGCGGGGGTCGCGGGGTTGAGCGCCACCGCGGCCCTGGCCCCCGTCTCCCGTATGCGGCCCAGCGTGCGGTGCAGGTGGCGGGTGGCCTCGGCGTGCACGATCACCAGCTCGCAGCCGGCTTCCACGTAGCGGTCCAGCGAGGCGTCGGGGTCGTCGATCATGAGGTGGGCCTCGAACGGCACCGACACGTGCGGCCGGCAGGCGGCGATCACGTCGGGCCCGAAGGTGAGGTTGGGGACGAAGCGGCCGTCCATCACGTCCCACTGGATGCGATCGACGCCCGCCTTCTCCAGCGCCACCACCTCGTCGCCCAAGCGGGAGAAGTCGGCAGGCAGGACGGAGGGTGCGATCTCGACGCCGGTCGTGCTCACCCCGTCATCCTAGGGTGGGTGGGTGCCGAGCCCCGACGACCTGCTGGCGGTCACCGCGCTGGCGGTCGGCGGCGAGGGCGTGGCCCGCGAGCCCTCGGGCCGGGTGGTGTTCGTGGAGGGCGCCCTGCCCGGTGAACGGGTCCGGGTGGCGCTGACCGACGAGCGGCGCCACCACGCCCGCGCCGCGCTGGTCGAGGTGGTCGAGCCCGCCCCGGCCCGGGTGATCCCACCGTGCGAGTTCGTGGCCGCGGGCTGCGGCGGCTGCGGCTGGCAACACGTCGACCCCGACGCCCAGCGGGAGCTCAAGGCGTCCATGGTGGCCGAGGCCCTCGCCCGCCTCGGCGGCCTGGAAGCCCCCGAGGTGGCGCTCGGCCCGGTCCTGCCCACCACCGGCTACCGGACCTCCCTGCGGGGCGTGGCGGACGCTGACGGCCGCTTCTCGCTCCGCCGCCACCACAGCCACGACCTCGTGGCCGTCCCCGCCTGCCTGGTGGCGCATCCCCGCCTGGCGGAGGTGGCCGCCGAGGGCCGGTTCCCACCCGGCAGCGAGGTGGCCATCCGGGTCGGCGCGCGCACCGGCGACCGCATGGTGATCATCGACCACCCCTCCGATCCGACCTCCGCCGCGCTCGATGACCCCGAGGTCCCGCCGGTCCGGGCCGAGGCGGAGCGGGTCGGGACCGAGGCCGACGTGCCGGACGGGGTGCGGGTGGTGACCGGGGCCGAGCTGGCCGACGGGCGGCGGGCCTGGCTGTTCGAGGTGGTGGCCGGGGTGCGGTTGCGGGTGTCGGCCCGCTCGTTCTTCCAGGCCGGGCCGGACGCGGCCGAGGCGCTGGTGGGGGCGGTCGGGGAGGCGCTGGGGCCGTGCGACACGCTGGCCGACCTGTACGCGGGCGTGGGCCTGTTCGCGGCGACCGTCGGACATGGGGCGCGGGTGGTCGCGGTCGAGGCGTCCGCCTCCGCCGCGGCCGACGCCCGGGTCAACCTGG
Source organism: Actinomycetota bacterium (assembly GCA_046734715.1). Classification (GTDB taxonomy): domain Bacteria; phylum Actinomycetota; class Acidimicrobiia; order Acidimicrobiales; family VFJN01; genus ZC4RG19. The sequence continues at coordinate 16,757 of JBKPRV010000522.1, forward strand.
CCGAGGGGGACGCCACGGTGGTGCGCAGCGACGTGGCCCGCTGGCGGGCGCGGGCGGTAGGGGCGGTGGTGGCCGACCCGCCCCGGGCGGGACTGGGG
>JBKPRV010000523.1:0-2104 GCA_046734715.1 Actinomycetota bacterium
GCCCCGAAGCCGCGGGCCGCCCGGCGCGGGTGGCGCTGGCCGTGCCGCTGGTCCTGGCCGGGCTGCCGCCGTCGCGCTTCGTCGCGGTGGACTGCCAGTGGTTCGCCGACGCCGCCGAGGCCCAGGCCAACCGGGCGTGGCTGGAGGCCGCGGGCCCCGACCTCGGCGCGAGCCCCGGGTCGTTGGAGGTGGTCACCGAGGAGGTGGTGCTGCGGGGCCAGGACTGGCTCGACGCCCGCTGGGCCGCCGGGGGCGAGCGCTACAAGATGATGTCCTGCGGGCGGCGGGACGCGGCGGTCCCGGCCGCCGAGCTCTCGACCCGCTGGCGCCGGGAGGCAGGCCGCCTCGGCGCCGAGGAGATCCCCGAGGAGGTGCGCGGCCAGGCCTACGCCCAGAACCACCCGCTCGGGCGCGGCGGCGCCGATCGCCCGCTGGACGCGGTCAACGAGGTGTGGTTCGACCGCCTGGCCGACCTTCGCCGCCGCGGTGCCTGGTTCGCGGCCCGCGCCGACGCGGCCCGGGCGCTGTGGGCCGAGACGTGGTCGCTCTACCTGCGCGAGACGCTGCCGGCCGTCATTCGTTGAACGTCATTCCTCGAACCACGGCCGCCGGCCGTCCTCGATGGCCGCCACCAACAGGCGGATCAGCCCCGTCACCGCCGCGGTGGCCCGCTCGGTGTCCAGGCCCCAGACCGCCACCAGCCGCTCGTAGGTGGGGACGCTCCACAGCGCGTCGAGCAGGGCCGCTGCCATCTCGCGGTCGGCCTCGGACCAGCCGGCGGTCGACGGCTCGACCGCGGCCACCAGCGCCTGGCGGCGGCGCTCGTCCACCGCGACGAACGTGGGGTCGGTCGTCTGGCGGGGCCGGGCTGCGAACGACGCCAGGTATTCGAACAGCTGGGCGACCACCTCGTCGAAGCCCTCCAGCGTGAGGCCGTCGAGGGGGTCGCCGACCTCCTCCTGCAGGCGGCGGATCACCGCCTCGTGCAGCTCCCGCTCGCTGGAGAAGTGCCGGTAGACGGTGCGCTCGTTGACCCCGGCCCGCTGGGCGACGGCCCGCACGGTCAGCTCGCGCCAGTCCCAGCGGGGGAAGCCGTGCACCAGCTCCGACCCGGCCGCGAGGATGCGCTCGCGGGTCTCGGCCGCCTGCTGGCGCCGCACCGGGCTGTCGTACTTGCGCCGCTCGGAGGTGGTCATGGCGCCGTGACCCTACCGGGGCGGAGGGCGTGCCTCCACCTACGAAGTAAGTGAACGCACGCTATCATTCGCCCGATGTCGACCACCACCGAGCAGCTCCTGATCGGCGGGGAGTGGGTGCCGGCGGCCTCCGGCCGGACGTTCCCGAGCGTCAACCCGTCGACGGGTGAGGTGATCGCCGAGCTGGCTGCGGGCGACGCCGAGGATGCCGATCGTGCGGTCGCGGCCGCCCGCGAGGCGTTCGAGGGGCCGTGGCGCACGCTGAGCCCCGCGGCACGCCAGTCCATCGTCTGGGCGGTGGCCGACGCGGTCGAGGCCCACTTCGAGGAGCTGCGCCGGCTGGAAGCAGTGGACATGGGGCTGCCCCTCGGCCGCGCTCCCGGCGCGGGCGCGTCGCAGGCGGTCGAGGTGCTGCGCTACTTCGCCGGGTGGGCCACCAAGCTCAACGGCGAGACGCTGCCCAACTCGATGCCGTGGTCGGTGTTCACCTACACCCTGCGCGAGCCGGTGGGCGTGGTGGCGTCGATCATCCCCTGGAACAGCCCGATCAACAACGTGCTGTGGAAGCTCGCCCCGGTGCTGGCCTCGGGCTGCACCATGGTGCTCAAGCCGGCCGAGGAGGCGAGCCTGGTGGCGCTGCGCATCGGCGAGCTGCTGGCCGGCGCAGGCGTGCCCGACGGGGTGGTGAACATCGTGACCGGCCTGGGCGAGACCGCCGGCGCCCGGCTCACCGAGCACCCTGACGTGGACAAGGTGGCGTTCACCGGCTCGACCGAGGTCGGACGCCACATCGTCCGGGCCGCGGCCGGCAACCTCAAACGGGTGACGCTGGAGCTCGGGGGCAAGTCGCCCGACGTGGTGTTCGCCGACGCCGACCTGCGCCGGGCCGTCCCCGGGGCGGCCATGGG
>JBKPRV010000524.1:0-5382 GCA_046734715.1 Actinomycetota bacterium
CGTCCGGAGTGGTGGGGCCCACCACCGGGGCCGGGTCCACCAGCACGATCCACGGCCGGCCGGCGGCCTCGGCCGCGATGGCCTGGTCGACCACGGCGATGCGGGCGTCGAACCCCGGGTCCCGCATGGGCGGCTGGGTCACCCACAGGACCAGGCGATCGTCGGCGCGGAGCTGGTCCATGACCGCGCCCACGCGGCGCCGGTACTCGACGGTCCAGCGAGGGTCGGTCACCTCGGGGATCGGGGTGCCGTCGGGCAGGACGATGCCCTGGGCGTCGTTGACCCCGAACACCGCCACCACCACCTCGGGGTCTGTCGCCTCCAGGTCGGCCGCCAGCGCCGTCGGCCAGTCGAAGTAGTCGGGCCGGGTCAGCCCCGAGGCCATCTCGGTGTGGACGGTCGGGTCGATCACCCCGGTGGCCTCGGCCTGGGTCGCCAGCTCGCGGCCGAAGGAATCGGACATCGAATCGCCGCCCACCCACAGCCGCAGCGGTCGAGCGGCGGTCGGCGTCCGCAGCGTCGCGGGCCCCGCGGTCGGCAGGGTGTCCTCGTCGGGCAGGTCGCCACCCGGCCGGGGCAGCTCGCCGCGGCCGGGGAGGGAGGCGGTCTCGGGCGCGGGCTCGGGAACCGCGGACCGGTCGTCGTCGGCGTTGCCTGCGACCCAGTCGGCGAACTGGCGGACGCGGTGGAGCTGGAGTGCGTGGCTCAGGTCCTGGACCGGGTGCCACACGGTCAGCGCCCGGTCCCGCGCCGGGCCCGGGTCCTGGCGCTCGGCCCGGGCCACCAGGGCATCGGCGTTCACCAGCATGGCCAGCACCAGGGCCGCCACCATCACCACCAGCACCCGCCCCGCGGGCGCGGTGCCCCCGGCGGTGTCGTGCTCCTCGGCCGCCACCGGGCGCTCCCGCCGCGCGTCGGGGGCGGCCGGCTTCGGCCGGGGGCGCTCCTCCCGCACGCGGGGATGGCGACCCCCCGGCCGGCTGCGGCGGGGTCGGGTCCGGCCCAGGTCCGCCAGCTCGTCGGGCACGGTGGAGTCGTCGCCCGGCCAGCCTGGCGGGGTGCGGGAGTGCGGTCCGGTGCCGGTGGGAGTGCCCATCAGAACTGGAAGTAGATGAAGGGGGGCACGCCGTTGGGGCCGAGGACGCTGATCAGCGTCAGGCCCCCGGCGAGCGCCAGGGCCTGCAGGGCGGGATCGAGGGACGAGAAGCGGGCCTGCACCGCCGCGCCGGGGCGGCGGGGGCCGAGCTGGAGGGCGAGCGCCCCGGCGATGACCGCCAGTGCCAGCCCGGTGATCAGCGTGGACGACCCGGCGGCCGCGGTGACGATGCGGCCGAGGATCTCGAACGCGGTCGCGGCCGAGTCGGCCCGGAAGAACACCCAGGCCACGCACACCAGGTTGAAGGTGAGCAGCCAGCGCAAGGCGCTGGAGACCGGCCGGGGCACGGCGGGCACCGCGGCCCGCTCCGCCCAGGCCGACGCCGCGAGCTCGCCCACCAGGTAGGTCCCATGCAGCACCCCGAAGATCAGGAACTTCCAGTCGGCGCCGTGCCAGAGGCCGGCCAGCGCCAGGGTGACCATCACGTTCCGGTAGGTGACGGCCCGGCCGTGCCGGTCCCCGCCGAGCGGCAGGTACACGTAGTCCCGCAGCCAGCGGGACAGCGTCATGTGCCAGCGGTGCCAGAACTCGCGCACCGAGCGGGCGCGGTAGGGCGAGGCGAAGTTGGCCGGCAGCCTGACGCCGAGCAGCAGCGCGCAACCGATGGCGATGTTGGTGTAGCCGGCGAAGTCGGCGTAGATCTGCACCGCATAGGCGTAGGTGGCCACCGCCAGCTCGGTCCCGCTGCGGCCCCCGGGCGCGCCGTACGCGGGATCGACCAGCTGGGTGGCGAGGTAGCTCGCCACCACCACCTTCATGAACAGGCCGAGGCCGATGAGCGTGAGCCCCTCGGTGGCCGCCACCTTGCGGGGGTCGGGCCGCTCGTGGAACTGCGGGACCAGCTCGTCCACCCGCGAGATGGGCCCCGCCACCAGGTGGGGGAAGAAGCTCATGTACAGCAGCACGTCGCCGAAGCCGATGGGCTCGATGTCGCCGCGGCCCACGTCCACCACGTAGCTGATGGCGTGGAACGTGAAGAACGAGATGCCGATGGGCAGCAGGATGTCGAGGACCGGCGTGTCGGGGTGCAGTCCCAGGCTGCCGAGGGCGTCGGTGGCCGAGGCGACGAAGAAGCCGTGGTACTTGAACACCCCCAGCACCGCCAGGTTGGCCGCCACCGCCAGTCGCACCAGCCGGCGGCTCCAGGCCGTGGGGTCGCCGGACGGCATGGCCCGGTGCGCGGCCAGGGCCAGCGCCCAGTTGAGCCCGGCCGACCCCACGAGGACGAACACGAAGCGCACGTCGACCCAGCCGTAGAAGTACAGGCTGAAGGCCACCATGGTCGCCCGCCAGACCAGGAAGTGGGGCCGCAGCAACCAGTTGGCGGTGAAGGCGGCGACGAAGAAGACCGCGAAGGCGACGGTGGGGAACAGCATGTTCGTCCCCGGGGAGGCTGGTTGCAGACGGTTCCGGCCGATCGTACCGAGGCCCGTCAACCCGGCCGGGGATGGTCCCGGCGGCCAGGCGGTACGGTACGCGGCACCGGCTTCGACAGCCGTGGGCCGAGGTGCCAACATCGCCCGGCAACTCGGCGCAGCGGGAGCGAGAGGAACGTGGCAAGAGCGGTCGTCATCTACGAGAGCCTCACCGGCAACACGGCCAGGGCGGCCCAGCTGATCGCAGACGAGGTGGCTTCCCGGGGGGTCGAGGTGACGATCTACAACATCACCGACATCGGCCTGAAGGAGCTGGCCGAGGCCGACGTGGTGTTCATCGGCACCTGGGTGGACGGACTGGTGCTGTTCGGCCACCGGCCGGGTCGGGCCGGGCGGATCAAGCGCATGCCCGTGGTGGACGGCAAGCAGGTGGCCGCGTTCATGACCTACGCCATCCATGCGGGCAAGGCGCTCGACCGCTTCTCCCGCGTGCTGACCGAGCGGGGGGCGGTCGTCGTGGCCCGCGGGCTGCTGCGCCGCGACCGGCTCGATCAGGGCATCGAGGAGCTGGTCTCCGAGGCGCTGGCCACCGTCGCCGCCTGAGCGACCCCGTGCAGTCCACGACCCGTCGCAACATCCTGTGGGTGCTGGCCCTGGTGGTCGCGCTCGTGGCGGTGGGCGTGGCCTACGTCCGGCAGGGGCCGGAGCACGAGGTGGTCATCCCGCCCGAGGGCCCGAGCGTGCCCGACGATCCGGGCCAGGGTTGTGGCGCGGCCGCGGCCACCGAACCCGCCGACCTCCGCATCGGTCGCGAGGTGGCGCGGTGCGAGGCCGGGGCGCCCGAAGCCGTCCCCCTGCCGCAACCCGCCACCGTGCGGGTGGCGTTGACCGAGGAGACCGAGGCGGCCGCGCCGCTGTTGGTGGCCCAGGCCGACGACGAGTTCGAGGCCGAGAACCTCACGGTCGAGGTCGTGCAGATGGTCCAGCCCGAGGCCTACGCGGCCATGGCCCGGGGCGAGGTCGACGCGGTGGTGGGCACCGTGGACGCCCCCTTCCTGGATGCGGTGCGCGGCGGCAGCGGCGCCCGCCTGGTGCTGGGTGGGCCGCTGTCCCGGGCCCCCAACGACACCGACGTGGCCCAGGCGGGGCTGTGGGCCCGCACCGACGTCCTGCCCGATCCGGACCATTGGAGGTCGGTGGAGGGCCAGGTCATGGCCGTCAGCGGCGGCATGGGGAGTGGCGCGCTGTACCCGGTCGGCCTGGTGCTCGACCAGAACGAGCTGACCCTCAACGTGCTCGACATCGTGCCCACGTCCTCGGCCGAGGCCGCCCGCCAGCTGGTGGGGGCCCAGGTCTCCATGGCGTGGCTGCCCGAGCCGGAGGCGGCCCGGGTGGCGGACGACGACTCGGTCATGCTGCTGGGCACACTGCCGGCCAGCGAGGCGATCGAGGGCACCGTGTTCGCCCCGCACCTGCTGGCCGCGGACCGGGGAACCGGCCTGGCCTACGTGCGCGCGATCCTGCGGACGATCAACACCTACCTGCAGGACGGCTGGAGCGACGAGGCGGTGGGCGCCCTGGGCGAGGACCTCACCGGCGGCCCCGCGCCGCTGTTCGACTGGGAGATCCGGGCCGACACCACCACTCGCATCCAGGCCGCGCTGGTGGTGGTGGGCGGCGTCCGCTATGAGCGCCCGCTGGAGGACGCGGCGGTCGTGGACCGCAGCCTCTACGAGGACGTCGTCGAGTCCGGTTAGGGCCTAGCGAGCCCAGGACCAGGGGTAGTCGGCGTCCTCGCACGCGAAGGCGGCATCCCCCAGCGCCAGCGGCCGGAACGTGTCGACCATCACCGCTAGCTCGTCCGTCGCCTCGGCACCCAGCGCGGCCTCGACGCTGCCGGGCTGGGGACCATGGACGAAGCCCGCGGGGTGGAGGCTGATGGACCCGGCGCCGATCCCCGCCCCCTTGCGGCTGGTGAAGTCGCCCTCGCAGTAGTAGAGGACCTCGTCGCTGTCCACGTTGGCGTGGTTGTAGGGGACCGGGACCGCCAGGGGGTGGTAGTCGAGCTTGCGCGGCACGAAGCTGCACACCACGAAGCGCGGCCCGGCGAAGGTCTGGTGCACCGGCGGCGGCTGGTGGACCCTCCCGGTCACCGGCTCGAAGTCGTAGATCGACAGCCGGTAGGGGTACAGGCAGCCGTCCCAGCCCACGACGTCGAAGGGGTGGTGGGCGTAGCGGTAGTTGGTGAGCCCACCCCGCTGGCGGACGAGCACCTCGACCGGGCCGCCGTCCCCCGCCAGCAACGGGGCGTCCGGGGCGTGCAGGTCCCGCTCGCAGTAGGGGCTGTGCTCCAGGAGCTGGCCGGTCGCGGACAGGTAGCGCTCCGGCGGCCCCACGTGGCCGCGGGCCTCGATGACCAGCGCGTCGATCGGCTCGCCGGGCTGGGGCACCCAGCGGTGGGTGGTGCCGGTGGGGATCACCACGTAGTCGCCGGTCCGGCAGTCGAGCGCGCCGAAGGAGGACTCCAGCCGGGCGGCCCCGGTGCGGAGGTAGACGATCTCGTCCCCGGTGGCATTGCGGTAGAGGCCACTCGGCTCGGTGGGCCGGGCCAGCGACAGCCGCACGTCCTCGTTGCCGAGGAGCAGGTGGCGGCCGGTCACCAGGTCGTCGCCCGCGGCGAGCTCGCCGGTGCGCAGGTGGCGGGGGAGCAGCGGCTCGTTGGGCCGGAGCGGGACGTCGTCGGTCCCGACCGCGTCGGCCCCCACGATGGCCGTGGGCGGGTGCTGGTGGTACAGCAGCGACGACGCCGAGGAGAACCCCTCCGAGCCCATCAGCTCTTCGGCGTAGAGG
>JBKPRV010000525.1:0-3244 GCA_046734715.1 Actinomycetota bacterium
GCCTACAGCGGTGCCGGAGCGGTCGACCGGGTGCGCCGGCGCGCCGCCCACCAGAGCGCCGATCGGGCCGGTACGGTCCCATCCGCGCCCGGACGCCGCCCCCGCTGGCACTGGCCGGCCGCAGCCGCGGCCGCATTGATCCTCGTGGTGGGGGCAGCGGCGCTGCTCCTCGGGCCGGACGACGGCGAGCGGGGTCCGCACGGCGAGGCGTTCAACATCGCCGGCACCGAGCTGGCCCCGGAGGCGTCGGCCGTGGCCACCGTGGACCCGCAGCCCGCGGGGGTCGCCATCGTGCTCGACGTCCGAGGCCTGCCGCCGGCCGATCCCGGGACCTACTACCAGGCGTGGGTCGAGGGCGGCGCCGGCAAGGTCACGGTGGGTACGTTCCACATGCGGGGCGGTGACGGATGGATCTACCTGTGGTCGGGCGTCGAGGCCGAGCGCTACCCCATGCTCCGGGTCACGCTCGAGCACGAAGGCGACGGCGAGCAGGCTTCCGACCAGGTCGTCCTGGTCGGGTCCATCGACTCGTGAGCTGAGTCAGCGGGTCAATAGACCCAGACGGGCGTGCCGATGGCGGCGGCGCCGCTGCTCCACAGCATGTTCATGGCCGAGTTGGTCACGCGGGCACAGCCGTGGGACGCCGGGTGGGCCGGGATGCTGCCCGAGCCGTGGATGGCGATGCCGCCGTGGAAGTACTTGGGTCGGTACAGGGTGCCCAGCGGGGCCTCGCGCAGCCCGTCGATCTCCTTGTAGATCGAGAACTGCCCGGTGGGCGTGCGGGCGATGGCGGTGCCGCCCGAAGGGGAGTCGTAGGCCTCGCCGTTGCCGGTCGAGGTGTTGAGGGCCCAGCGGACCTGGCCGCCGTCCACCACCAGCAGCAGCTGGCGCTCCAGGTCGATCTCCAGGCCGCCGCCGCCCCGGGCGGTGGGCCGGCTCGCCCCGGCCAGGCGCTCCTGGGTGGCCGGCCCGGCCACGCCGTCGCGGCTCAGGCCCTCGTACTTCTGGAACGCCATGACCGCCTGCCGGGTGAGCTGGCCATAGCTGCCGTCGGGCTGGCCCAGCCAGTAGCCGAGGTCCTGCAGGCGCTGCTGGAGGGCCAGGACCGCGTCGCCGCCCTCGCCCAGCTCCAGCGTGCCGTCGGCCGCGGGGTCGGGGGGCACCGTGGTGGTCGTGGTGGGAGGGAGCGTGGTGGTGGTCTCGGGCGGTGCGGTGGTCGTGGTGGTCGGCACCGTGGTCGTGGTGGTGGGGGCCGCGGTCGTCGTGGAGCGCTCGGTGGTGGGGGACGGGCCGGCGGAGTCGCCGTCGCCGCCCGAGGTCATGGCCAGGCTGACGCCCACGCCCGCCGCCAGCACCACGACGGCCACACCGGTGATCAGGGCGATCCGGCGGGCGCCGGTCAGGCGCCCCGGAGCCTCCTCGGGCGCCGGGTCGCCGCTCGACGCCGCGTGCTGGGGCTGCCGACCTTCATTCGACACTTCTGGTGCTCCTCCGCGGGGAACCGGGGTACGGGAATCCGTGGGTACAGACCCATGGGAGTGGGCCGACGTTCCCCCGGCGCGCCAATTGACACATTTTCGCGCGCGTTACAGCTTGCTGAGCGGAGCCCAGGACAGCAGCAGGCGCTTCTCGCCCACGTCCCGGAAGCGCACGAGCGCCTCGGTCTTGTCGCCGCTGCCGCTCATGTCGAGGATCACGCCCTCGCCGAACACGTTGTGGCGGACGTCGTCGCCGATCTTCAGCCCGAGGGCATCGGCCCCACTGCGGGACGGCTTCCGGGACTCCAACGCCTTGTCCACGATGCGGTCCCGCCCGTCGGCCACGCGCAGCGCGCGGTCGCCGCCGCCCGAGTAGCCCCGGGACCCGTCGCCCGGCTGCCATCCGCCGCGCCCGTAGGTGCGCCCGCCCCGGCTGGCCCGGCGGTGGCCCTCCACGTCGTGCACCAGCGCGGTGGGGATCTCGTCGAGGAAGCGGCTCGGCGGGTTGTACTGGGTGCCGCCGAACAGGGTGCGGCTCCACGCGTGGGTGAGGTAGAGCCGGCGCCGGGCCCGGGTGATGCCGACGTACGCCAGCCGGCGCTCCTCCTCCAGCTGGTCGGGCTCGGTGAGCGAGCGCAGGTGGGGGAACACCCCGTCCTCCAGCCCGATGAGGAACACCACGGGGAACTCCAGGCCCTTGGCCGAGTGGAGGGTCATGAGCACGACCGAGGTGGTGTCGTCGCTCAGGTCGTCGGTGTCGGCCACCAGGCTGATGTCCTCGAGGAACTCGGCCACGGACTCGGCCTCGTTGGCCGCCCCCACCAGCTCGGCCAGGTTCTCCAGCCGGCCCTCGGACTCGATGGTGCGCTCGGCCTCCAGCTGGTCGAGGTAGCCCGAGCGCTCCAGCATCTGCTGCAGCAGCGGTCCGGGACTGCCGCTGGCCAGATCGCCCACGTCGTCCAGCAGGCCGAGGAAGGTCTCGATGCCGGTGGCGGCCCGCCCCCCGACCCCGGCATCGCCGGCCCGGCGCAGGGCGTCGAGGAACGAGAAGCTGTGGGCGGTGGCGTAGGCGTCGAGCTTGCCGATGGAGGTGGAGCCGACGCCCCGCTTGGGCTCGTTGATGATCCGCTTGATCGACACCTCGTCGGCCGGGTTGACCACGGCCCGCAGGTAGGCGATGGCGTCCTTGATCTCCCTGCGGTCGTAGAAGCGGGTGCCGCCCACGACCTTGTAGGGGATGTCGGCCCGCATGAGCTGCTCTTCCAGCACCCGGCTCTGGGCGTTGGTGCGGTAGAACACCGCCACGTCGCCCCACTGCAGCGGGTCGCCGGTAGGCCCGGTCACCTCGTCGCCGTCGTGGAGGCGGGCGATCTCCCGGGTGATCCACTGCGCCTCGTCGACCTCGTCGTCGGCGTGGTACCGCACCAGCGGATCGCCCGCCCCGTGGTCGGTCCACAGCTCCTTCGGCTTGCGGCTCACGTTGTTGGCGATCACCGCGTTGGCCGCGTCGAGGATCGTCTGGGTCGACCGGTAGTTCTGCTCCAGCAGCACCACCGTCGTGTCCGGGAACGCGTCCTCGAACTCCACGATGTTCCGCATGTCCGCACCGCGAAAGGCGTAGATCGACTGGTCCTGGTCGCCCACCACGCAGACGTTGCGGTGGTCGGCGGCGAGGAGGAGGACGAGGTCGTTCTGGACCCGGTTGGTGTCCTGGTACTCGTCGACCAGGATGTGCTTGAAGCGCTGCTGGTAGTGGTGGAGGACGT